>NZ_NQMR01000075.1 GCF_002276045.1 Pseudoalteromonas sp. NBT06-2
ATTGTAAGGACGCTGATTTATTCTAGTTTTATTACTGTGTTATTAAAAAGGTTGATGGCCTATAGTACTGAAGCATTGAAATCGTTGTGGATATCAACTCAAAAAACAACAGGCACAGCACCAAACTGGTTGTCTTTCATGTTGAATAAAATAAGTCAGGGTGCTCAGGTAGAAAATGTGTTGCAGCAGTGCGTTGAAGTGATTTCCAAGCTATGTAAACGAGCCCACCCTAAACGGGATTTAAAGGACGGACTTTATCAATTTGGTGTTATTTCTTTGATTGATAATTATTCATATGGTTAATAAGTAAGCTTAAGAACCTACATATGAATTGGTATTAATCATTAAAAACAAAATATTATATCAGCGATAAAGATCTTGCTTTAACTATAGCGCTTGTTCTGTTTTTTACACCCAGTTTCTTATAAAGTTGATGTATATGCCATTTAACCGTTTGCTCTGAAATAAATAACTGGTCAGCTATACCATTATTAGTTTCTCCGGTTTTAATAAAATCTAACATTTGCCTTTCTCTCTTGGTCATTGGTTCAAGCAAAGTTTCAGCTAACATATCATGTGTGGTTTCACTTTGTTTTTTATTATTTTCTTTAAACAATAATTTATTTATTTTACCTAAAAACACAATTACAGATTCGGTTTGTTTACTCATATAATCTTTCACGATTAGACGCAACAGTTGATGTATTTCATCACCAGCATCAAGAAATAATCGATAAAAACCACCTTTGGAGGCAATTTCTAAAGCCTGTGATAAATCAGTAACCGCATCATCAGTTAGCTTTAGAGTGTAAAATGCTTTGGCACGGCTTAGTAAGAGTTTCATTAAATGACGATATCGTCCAACCTCTTTACACAGTTTAATCTGCGTATTTAATATACTCATCGCTTTTTTAGGTAAATGATTATACAGATTAAGTTCTACACGAACCTGTTCTCTTATTTCTTGAAAAACATGGCGTGAATCTTGATCGAATGCCGGCGCCCGTGATTCATCAAAACCACAATTTTTAGCAATTATTTGAGCATCTTTACCTCGGCCAGATTTTAATAAAAAATGAATTTCCAATGCATTAAGTAATGCTTTCAATCGCGGTAATTCTGCCCGGTCAGCTGACTCTTGCCCTAAATGAACAATTTCTAAAGCTTCATCAAGGCCTGTTTTTAAAAAGTGTAAGCTAGCCATTACTCTATAACCGATAAAAGCGACTTCCACCACAGCTTCACTATTGATATACTCAAAACGATTGTGTAATAGCTCTTCAGCTTTATCTATCTCATTTTGCTCAAAATAAACTTCAGCGAGTAATACGGTATTTAACGAGCCCATATACGAAAATTCATTTGCACCTTTGTTGTTAGAGTTTAGCCCCTTAATATATTGCTCTGCTGCTTTATTCAAGTTCCCCCGAATCCTATCTACCAATCCCGAAACTGTATATGTCCAAGAAACCAAGTAACCAATAGAGCATTGTTTCCCATATGCGATGGCCTTTTTCGCTGAATTTTCTGCCGCATTCAATTCAAGTGTAAATAATGAATTATAAGTCTGGAGTACATGGGTTATTAGTAATTCTTGATTCGTTGCAGAGGGATTTTCATGGATCCATTCTTTAAGTAATTCCCTAGCATAAATTGAGTTGTCACTGGCGGTTTCCATAAGGCATAACAGTAATTTTATACCACTGCTTATTTGAATTATTTTTTCCGGTTTGATCTTATCTTTATATTGTTCACAATATCGTTTTAGCATATCAACTTGTTCTCGTGCTAGACAATATTGTCGAGAAAATACTAATGACCAGATATAAGCGAGACTAATTCTTGGTTTATTCAATACAAACCCACATGGCAATTTTTGTATCCAATTCATTAGCGTCCAATTTTCACCAGATCCTAGTATCAGGTCCTCAGAAATTTGACCTATGAGTTCAAGTGCTAAATCGTAATTTTCTACTGATAGTGCATAATTAATAGCCTCGTGATTCAGGTCATGTTCAACACACCATGTGCATGCTCGTCGGCAAATTTTTTCTGCGATATTTGGATATTTTTTATTTAAGACATTTCGAAGAAAATCACCAAATAGGTGGTGATAACGATACCAAGTACGGGTTCTATCCAAAGGAATAATAAATAAGTTTCTATCTTCTACCTGTTCAAGCATCATCTGTCCTAACTCTATATTAAGGACATAGTTAACAAGATCAGAACACATACGTTCTAATACTGATGATAATAATAAAAACCTCCTAATTTCATCACTTTGCTGTGCAAGTATTACTTCACCGAGATAGTCGGTAACATCTCTGTCTGTTCCAGTAAATTCATTAACAAATGTTTCATAATCATCATTTCCTATCATAGCTAGCGAAGCCAGTTGTAATCCTGCAACCCAGCCCTCTGTTCTATTAGCCAATGCAAATACAAATTTATTATTAAGTCCTAATTGCTTTGAGGCATTAAGAAATTTTCCAGTTTCATCCAAATCAAAGGTCAAATCTTTCCTGGATAGTTGAAAAACCTCACCGCAGATCTTAACAGGATGCAGAGTCAAATCAGGTTTATTTCGACTTGCAATAACAAAAACGATTTGCTCCGATGAGTAAATAATTAACCGAGTAAGAATACTATGAACTTCAGGGTTATTGATAGCATGATAATCATCTATAAATATGGTGTGTTTAGATGTTTTTCTTTCTAAAACAGCAACTATATCAGCGATAATATAATCAATCGTCGCTTTACGTTCCGAGCCAAAATGGCGTGTAGTAAAATGACGTTCATGCAGAACTGGTGTGCATATCAAAGTAATTAAATGAGATAAAAAACGTAGGGGATCATTATCCTTATTATCAACACTTAGCCAATAACAATTATAATCTTTATTCGTCAAAACATCTGATGTTTGCGCTAAAAGTATAGATTTTCCATAACCTGCTGGCGCCACAACTAAAGCGGCTTTAATTCCCTGAATAATCTTAATGGATAATGTGGTGACAATTTCTCTTTGAACAAAGTTATCAAATACTCTAGGTTTTAGAAACTTCCCTCCAAAAATGGCAGGTTGACGTACAATTCTATCTTTTCTAGTTTTACTCATGAGCAACCACCTTTAATAAAAATTTAGCTACAACTATATTCTAGGTAATATTTGAGCACAGAAATCTTACGCTCAAATATTGCTTTTTCCAAAGTGGAACAATAATTATTTATCATCCCCATCCCACTGAGTAAAATTCATTCCATTATATGCTGTGTTTTTGAACTTAAAACATCTTTTTCCCCTACCGCATCACCGGTTAGAGCAAATCCAAGTTGCTTTCCTTCTGATGTGATGAAGCGCGCATGTACATTACAGCCATCCACTTTAACTAGCCATTCTCCATCAGAATATTTTGGTGGCGGTACAACAACCACTGGGCACAAAGTGGTTTTTATCATAATAGGCATAACACCATAATTCACTTGTGCTTGTTGACCACTGAGTACTTTTCCTAGCACTCTTGCACTTTCCATTAAGGGTGAAACATAAAATAATAAATTCCCATCAACCTCAGCACAGTCACCAAGCGCGTAGATATTTTCTGCACTCGTTTGTAATGAACGGTCGGTTAATATACCTTGGTTTGTTTTCAAATTAGCAACATTGGCTAATGTTAAGTCTGCTCGCACACCAATAGCAGATATTACAATATCTGCTTCAATAATTTTACCATTGGCTAAAGTCGCCTCTATTCCACCCCCAGCTTTATCTATTTTTTCAACAACACTACCGAAATTGTATTTCACCCCCGCTTTTTCAAGGCTTTCTTGAACTGCGAGTGATGCTTCTTGTGGTAATAGTGTGCCTAGAACAGTAGACATAGGTTCGACGACTTCAATAGAATAGCCTGACTTAACCAAATCGTTTGCATACTCAGAACCAATCAAGCCTGCGCCAATAATTAATACTTTTTTTCTACCAACAATTGCAGTACGAAAACGAGTATAATCTAATAAGTCATTTATATTATAAACACGACTTAGACCATCTCCCGAAATAGAAGATTCAACAAACTTAGCACCTGTTGCTAGTACCAGTTTTCCGTATTCAATAATTTCTCCATCAACCCTTAATAATTGGCGATCGGAATATATTTCCGTAACTTTGTTAAAAATTCTAATATCGGCTTGTAATTCATCAGCCATATCCGCAGCTGTAGCACTTGCAAGTTGATCAGGTTGTTTACCCTTAGAAAAAGCTACAGACATCATCGGTTTAGAATATAAACGGCCATCATCCGTGGTCACCATTATCAATGGTGTTTTTTGATCTTGTTTTCTAAATTCACGTGCCAAATTGTAACCAGACAACCCTGTTCCAATAATAACCACGGGCTTCCGATTCCAGTCACTTTCAGGTGGTTTTTCAACCACTGTTTCAATTACTGGTTCAGGTTTAACACTATCAATTACTTGTTCATTTACTGCGACTGCAATTCTGCTAATTGCTACCATTTCAAAGTCTGACTTCCCGACTCCACAATCTGGACACTCCCAATTTTCAGGAACATCTACCCAACGAGTTCCCGCAGGTATTCCTTCTTTGGGTAATCCTTTGCCTTCATCGTAGATAAAACCACAGACCATACATTCCAAAACGTTATAACTCATATTTTACCTCTAAATCTGTAGTACCCTAATAAATTAGTTGCTCTTTTGCTATTTCACTAAGACCTAAATTTTAATACTCTGGTACGTTATCACTTCTCAAGCCATTAAAGTGAAGAACTCAATAAATCACAGTGCTGCGATACATGTACCTACTGTAATTAATAAAAATCATGTCTGAAGATAAATAATGAAACAACAAACTAAAGTTGGATATAATTATGGATAGGTTTCAGAAAACAGCTTGAAAACAGACTTGCAGTTAAGACTATCTATAAAAGATATTCCATATGTACCACAGGCTTAATACTTTGTCCGCTTACCTGAGCTTTAACAGCTTCATTTAATGCGTTGAATGGAAAGTAATCAATAAGACGATTAAAAGGAAAGCGCCCCTCATTATAATATTTAATTAATTGAGGAATAAACACCTTAGGATCGGAATCACCTTCCACTATGCCAACAATTTTTTTTCCAGTAGAGAGCATTTCCATAATATTAATATTTACTTCGGCATCAGCTGGCGCTGCACCAACCAAAGCACAAGTTCCTAATGGTTTTAGTATGTCGATACACTGTTTGACTACTTCAGGAAACCCAGTCATCTCTAAACTGAAGTCGACACCACCCACAATATTTTTAATTTCTTCAACAATATTTTCTACCGAAAAAGGATCTATTACATAATCGGCACCAAGTTCTAACGCCAATACTCTTCTGTGGTGGAACGGTTCAATAACTAAGATTGGAGATGCGCCTACCAATTTTGCAGCCATCAAAGCACTTAAGCCAACAGCACCACCACCAAAAATAGCGATAGAATTAGCATCGGTAACAGATAGTGAATTCAGTACCGTTCCTGCACCAGTTTGTATGCCACAACCTAATGGTGCCAACATTTCGAGCGGTAGATCTTTGCTCACTTTTACTGTATTTCGAACATTGGCAATAGCCATTGTTGCGAAGGAAGATTGACCGAAAAAATTAGCATTCACTTGTTCGCCATTTTGTTCCATAGTACCTGAACCATCACTACGCCCACCGCTAAAATTATTAGCCATAAAATTATAACAATAAGAAGGCAATTCATGCTCACAGGACGGACATTCACCACAGGAATTAAACGATAAAACAACATGATCACCTGGCGATAAACCTTTTACCGCTCTTCCTGTTTCAACAATCACTCCAGCCCCTTCATGTCCTAATACGATAGGCATTGGGACGGGTAAAATCTGTTGCATGCAAACGAAATCGGTATGACAAAGACCAGATGCAACAATTTTTATCAATACCTCATCTTCTCTAAGAGGTTGCAATGTGATTTTTTCAAATGTTAATGGCTCAGAAGAGCCTCGGGCAATTGCTGCTGTCGCTTCATATTTATTATTTTTACTAATCATAATTAATCGCACCTATAGTTTGAGTCAAACTGACTGTAATTATTTAGGATAAGGAATATCTCCCTGGTACCAGCTATTACTACGTCCTGATAATAGTACTTAATGTTGTTATCACGACAATAGCCATTTACTGTAAAACCTATCCAAGCTTACAAGCCGATACAACCAACTTTCGTTGGTTTTCCCTAAGTAATTAATTCATTTAAAAAATTAATCTACTTTTATTTTGCAAATCCATCATTTTTAATTTCCCCAACTTTGGTTGGCTATTCAAGTAAAAAAGTATCCTTTAGGGTGATGTTATCCTATGCACTCAAAATTTGAATAACTGTAATTTTTACTGTTCAGGATAGGATTCAAAATAAATGAATATGTTGGTAATGCACAATAACTAAAAAATTTAATTTTCTGTTTAAGTAGACTAAATAATAAAAACTACAGGTAGAAGATAACTATGAATATTCTCGAAAAAACTATCGTTAAAGCACGTATCAAAAAGCCATCTTTAGCTGGACTTATACCCAAGCCACTTCAAAGTGCGAGTTTCAGTACTCCCCGCAGGGTTGGTTTATAAACGCTTTATGCTGCGTTATTAATTTTCAAAAGGGAGTAACCATTCTCTGCAATTAATGCCTTGTCTAAAGCGTTTATAACTCCAACTGAACCCTGCATCTTGAAGTGGTTTGGGTATATACACCAGCCTGTTATGGCTAGTTATTTACCAGCTGTAACTATTAACCAAGCGAATGCGTTGGAGTTGACGTTGACGTTAGATAATGGGGTTACATAGACTTAGATACTACTTTAACTTACGACGCTCAGTGGCGACTAGAAAGCATTGATAACACTATCCTCGATAATGGCGGTGGCGATCTCCCTAGCTTTTTGATTGATGATGGTAATAGAAGCTTTAAAGGAGGTGATGAAATAAATGGATACAACATGCTATTTATAACTCCTGTTCATAATATAACTTCTACGCAAGAAGGTCTTTTATTTACTAGTGGGGAGTTCGTAACACAAGATATTGCCTATACAAACCTCAGAAAATCTAACAGTTTAATCTTAACTTATAATTATTAATATTCTACAAAGAAAGTACTAAACCTAAAGATTATTACTAATAGATTTTGAAGCTGAATTTACATAGTTTTCTGTAAAAAATAGGTTAATAGAAAACGCTTTATAGAAAGGTTTCACTTTATTACTTTTCAATAAAATACGGATTACCTATTAATTAACCCGTAAATAAAGTTTGCAAATAAATAATGGATTATTCAAAAATAGATCGAGCAATGATCAACTTCATAATTTCTGAGGTTCCTGCAAATATTCGAGTAATTCGCGCATCTGTAAAGACGCGTGAGATTGGGTATTCGTCCATATATCCCGCGCCGCCATGTAATTGAACACCCTCATCGGCAGTATCACATAAAAGCTCACTGGTCAGTAATTTTGCTTCTGAGGCCGCAACAGAATCATTATCTCCACGATTAGTATTGGCGACTATGGTATCAATAAAAGCCTGCGCCATATCTATTCGAGCTCGCAATTCTGCCATTTTGAACTGTGTATTTTGCATGTATGAAAGCGGCTTACCAAACACTTTTCGATCAATCACAAAGTCCTTAGTTAAGTTAAAAGCATATTCTGCAGAGCCCGTGTTCCAAGCAGCGCAAATTAAACGTTCTTCAGCTAATCCATCCATTAAATAGTTAAAGCCTTGGTGCTCTTTACCTATCAAATTTTCTTTGGGTATTTTGACATTATCTAAAAACAGTTCGATAGTATCTTGAGATTTCATGCCCATTTTTTTTAGATTTGCACCGACTCGAACTCCTTGCCAATCACTTTCAACAACAAACAAACTAAGTGCTCTAGGCTGTTCAGGATTAGTCCGTGCAGCAACAATATAGATGTCGCCACAAATACCATTAGAGATATAGGTTTTATTACCATTTAATAGATAATGATCACCTTTATCTACCGCATTAGAACGTAAACCAGCCAAATCACTACCGGCATCAGGTTCGGTCATTGCTACAGATAGAATGCATTCACCGGTGATTGTCTTAGGAATATATTTTTCTTTAAGATAATCACTGCCATGATTTAAAATATACGGGGCGATAATGGTACTGTGAAGTTGAGGCATAAACCCTGTTTCACCACATCTACCAATCTCTTCAGCAACAATCTGCTGAAAACGAAAATCATTAATACCGAGACCGCCAAGATATTCTGGTGCTTGAGGAACCAAAAATCCGTTTTCACCCGCCTTTAAATAGACTTCTCTAGGCACAATCCCTGCTTCTCTCCATTCATCTTGAAAAGGAACTACTTCTTTCTGTAGAAACGCTCTGAACGCCTCTTGGAACATCAAATGCTCATGCTCGTAACAATAACGTTTCATCATTACTCCTTAATTTAAATTAGGCTTAAATATATAACGTAAGTTAATGGTGTTACTGTCTTTATAAGGCAATAACAGCTTCACCTATTAATGTTTGAGTGTTATCTTGTGTTACCGCTACAAGTTCTAATCGAGCACGTTGCTCGCCACTCTCTTCGAATAACTCAATTACCTTGCCACTGCAAGTAATCACAGTATGCAATTGAGTGATCGCGTTAAAGCGGTTACTAAACTTACGTAGCTGTGACTGAGGCTTCCAGTTAGTCAGAATTCGGCCCAAATAAGCCATAGATAACATGCCATGTGCGAATACATCAGCCATACCTGCTTTTTTAGCAAAATCACTATCAATATGTATCGGGTTATGGTCTCCAGAAGCGCCAGCGTAAAGCGCTAAGGTAAAACGAGAGATCGGCGGTAATGTTAATGATGGAATTTCAGTTCCTACTGTAATATCAGACATTATTATCTTCCTTTAACTTTTGGATTTCGATAAACCAGAGTGTTAGTTGCCTTTGCAACCAAGTCACTATTTTGATTTGTGTACGTGTTTTCCAACACAATAAATTCTAGCGCGCCAGATTTTTTATCAAACATATCTTTAATCTTGGAGGTTACTGTGATGTTATCACCCGAGTAAATCATGCCTAAGTATTCAAAATCCTGATTACCATGTAAAAGTCGACTAATATCCATATCCAAAAGGTTTAATACGGGTAATAATTCTGGTCCTTCCATATCCAGAATAAATGGAATGGTAGGTGCTGCTGGTATCGTTTTATAACCAGCATCACGTGCAGCCGATTCAGAAGAATACACAAGATTGGTTTCACCTATCGCCTTTGCGAAAAATTTCAGTTTACCCTTCTCAATATCAACATTAAATGAGTCAAATTCATGACCAACCTTACTACGATCTAACATAATGTAATCCTTCTTTTATACTTTACGATACATGGTCACAACTGCTGCACCACCTAGTCCTAAATTATGTTGTAATGCCACACGCGCACCGGGTACCTGTCTATCACCAGCTGTACCACGTAAATGCCAAACCAGTTCAGTGGCCTGTGCTAAACCAGAAGCCCCTATTGGATGACCTTTCGACATTAATCCACCTGAAGGGTTAACAACGAATTTACCGCCATAAGTATTATCAGCATCGTTTATAAACTTCTCCGCCTCTCCTTCGCCACATAAACCTAGCCCTTCATAAGTGATCACTTCATTAGGAGTAAAGCAGTCATGCAGTTCAACAACTTGAACATCGTTTGGACCCACACCAGCTTGTTCGTATGTTTCTTGAGCAGCTTTGGCTGTCATTTTGGCACCGATCAAATCGATTGGGTTATTCCAAGTATCAGCTAAATCGGTTGCCATCGACTGACCAATAATTTCAACTCCGGCCGCTATACTATGTTTTTTAGCAAATGCAGGACTACAAATGATAACTGCTGCTGCACCACACGTTGGAGGACATGCCATAAGTCTGGTTAAGTAGGGGGCAAAGATAACAGGAGCCGCCATGACTTCTTCAAGCGTCAATGGATTATTAAAAAGTGAATAAGGATTTCTCACTGCATGGCTTCGCGTTTTCACAGAAACTTTACCGAAAATATTTGGATTAGCACCGTATTTTTCAATGTAATGAGTACCCGCTTGCCCGAATAATCTTAAGGCTAACGGGCCTTTAGGTGATCTAGGTGCCGCTTTTTCTAACGCTCCAAGCATACTAGAAAAAGGTGATTCACGATCTTCCCAATGACTGCCTAATGCACCTGCTTGCATTTCTTCAAAACCAAACGCTAGCGCGCATTCAACAGCGCCAGAAGCAACCGCTTGACGAGCTAGAAACAACGCAGTCGAACCAGAAGAACAGTTATTATTAACATTGATCAGTGGAATACCTGTTTGACCAACATCATAAAGACCGTGTTGGCCACAAGTACTGTCACCATATATGTAGCTAGCGTAAGCCTGTTGTACTTTATCGTAGTTAATACCGGCATCAGTAAGCGCTAGCTTTATAGCTTTAGACGCCATTACACGATAAGGTTCTTGTTTTCCAGGTTTGGTAAACTTAATCATCCCAACACCAGCGATGCGTACATTTTTCATTTTATATACCCTAAAAAAATTTTTTTATTTCTTGGCATTCAAAAGGTCAATACCAACATATTTACTAACGGCGTTGAATGTATCAACAATTGAATCAGCCACATCTGCATCGGTAAAATCACAAATTTTGTTCCATTGTTGCGCAACTTGTTCGGCGCTTATTGTTTTTTTTGTACCTAATGCAAGGCCTTGTGAACGCTGATATCTAAGCTTGCTAAACCAGCCAGCGCCAACTTCAATTAAAGAACCATTTTCGGTACTGTCTTGTGCACACAGCTTTACTACTAAAGGCACGACAAAATTTGGACTTGTTGCTTTCAATACTTCTTCTGGCCAAATGGTTTCAGTTAATCTAGAACCAGCGATAGGAGCGATAATGTTTGATAAAATATTCTTACGTCCGCCTTCAATCGCTAGCGTGCGGCCCAAACCAGTCAATGCCGATTTAGCAGAACTGTAGTTCGCTTGACCAAAGTTGCCATAAATGCCTGCTGCTGAGGTGGTAAATATAATGCGACCAAAACTTTGTTTTTGCATATATGGCCATGCAGCTTTAGTTACTTTATAAGCGCCGTCAACATGCACTCTATAGATTAAGTCCCAGTCGCTATCTTGCATTTTGGCAAAACTAGCATCACGTAAAATACCGGCATTATTGATCAAAACATCTACACGACCGTAGTTATCAATTGCTGTTTTTACGATACTTTCTCCATTTTCCACAGAATCATAGTTAGCGACAGCTTGGCCACCAAATTCCTTGATTTCATCGACCACTTTATCTGCAGCCGCTGAGTTTGATCCTTCACCATTACCCGTACCACCAAGATCATTTACTACAATAGACGCACCGCGCTTGGCAAATTCAAGTGCATACGCACGGCCTAAGCCTCCGCCGGCACCAGTTACAATTACAACTTTTTTATCAAAACGGATATTAGTCACTTTTCTCTTCCTCTTATTACTAACTGAGTTATTCATTATTAAACTTATCTAGTTTCAGCTATAACTTTACTGAGAGACAATGATTGAAAATCATATTTAATTTCGTACTACTTGTTTAAAAGCATTAAGGAGCAAGTTTTAATTAACTAAGTATTTTCAACAAAGATTTTCGTTCATCTGATAAACTCAAACAACAAACTTTCGTTGGTTCTCTGCACTAACTTTAACTAGCAGGTTATTTTTACTGGCTATATTCAACTGATTTTAAATAAATTATTTTTATCTGGAATATATCGTAAATTTACAAAAATAGTTTTATGCAGAGAAAATAAGTTTACTAGAATAGTAATTACGATTTAATTCCTACATTAATTGAGTTTTTCAAAAAGATGTTCTATGACAGGGAGCTTTTCAAGATTTAGATTCTATAAAAGCTAATAGAATATCTGAGCTATAAGCAAATTTGCCATCGTTATTGTTAATATGAATACTCCAAACTTGAATCGCGTTGCTAGTATTAATGGGTATTTACCTCAAGTCCACACACTCTTTTTTTGACCGCACAAGTACCCGCTATACTGCCCAAGGTTTCAGCTAGAGTGACTGACACTCCTTCATACAGAAGACCAATTGGTTAACATATAATCATATTAGTATCTTAGTGCTCTGAAAACTTTTTAATGAGTTGTTGAGCTTGATCAGTTTGCACTAGCGCTCCCTGAATTTGAGCTTCGTACTCAAGAGATTCTGATAATGTAGCAGTGTCTGCAAATTTTATCTGAGCTTTAAGTGCCTTCAGAGCTGGAATTGACTGGCAGGCAATTTGACCAGCAAATTCTAACGTTCTTGTCATTAAATTATCATCAATTACTACTTCGTATGTAAGTCCCCATTGTTGCGATTTTTCCGCATTAAGAAAGTCAGCTGACATGGTTAATGCAGCCGTGCGCATAGATCCTATTCTTCGGTTAAGCATCCATGATGCGCCCATGTCCATAGCCATACCAATTTTAGCAAAACTAAGAAAATAACGAGCAGATTCAGCAGAAAAAATAATATCGCAGGCCAGCGCAAGACTAACGCCTGCACCAGCAGCAACACCATTAACAGCAGCGATTACCATTTTGGACATTGATTGTATAAACGTTACAATCGGGTTAGCGTATTGCCTAATCCAATCTTCCAGTTTATCTGCGTTTTCTTGTAATAAACCTCCGGTCAAGTCGGCACCCGAACAAAAGCCTCGACCAACACCAGTAAGTATAACTACGTGAACATCATCGTCACTTTCTACCTCCTTAAGTTTTGCTAACAATGCAACCATTAGATTAACATCAAGCGCGTTAAGTGTTTTGTTCTTAAGCATAGACAAAACAGCGACACCGTTAGGGTGACGCTCAAAACCAATTACCTTATTAAGTTGTGCCATTTAAAATATCCTCTTTAATTATGATTTTTATTTTTAACATGAGCTTTTATCAGCAGGCTAAACAGTCGATTCAAGTAAATTATTGACGCGTTCAAGACACCTGAACTTCACAATCTTTCCAATAAGGTTTACGTAACTCAGTTTTAAGTATTTTACCTGCACCAGAAATAGGCAAAGCATCAATGAAAGCAAAAGACCTAGGACATTTATATCCTGCAATATACTCTTTACAAAAACGGCGTAATTTTTCGATTGTCAAGCTATCATCCTTTTCAATATTAGGATCTGGTACGATAACAACGTGAACTGTTTCTCCCCACTCAGTAGAGGGAATACCTATTACCGCACATTGAGCAACATTTGGGTGTTGTGAAACAATTGTTTCCACTTCAGATGAATAGATATTTTCTCCGCCAGAGATGATCATATCTTTGACACGATCAACAACAAAGATATCTCCTTGTTCATCGATATATCCTCCATCTCCAGTGTGAAGCCAGCCATTAATAATAGTTTTTTGCGTCAATTCTGGTTTTCCCCAGTAACCCGCCATAACATTTGGCCCACGAACCGTAATTTCCCCAACCGTTCCAGCTGGTACCGAGCAGCCTTGCCCATCTACTATACGAACTTGTTGGACAATCCCTGGAATGCCAGCACTTCTTATTTTTCCTGATTCAATTGCTTCATAAATGTGATGGCTTTTCGATGAAATAGAAATTAAGCCACACTCAGTCATACCATAACCTTGAACAAAACCAACTTTAGGTAATTCTTCCAATGCTTTTTTAATCGTCCCCAGAGGCATAGGAGAAGCACCATAAATAATGTTTTGTACACTATTAAAATTATCTTTATTGAAAGCAGGATCATCCATCAACATTTGCAACATGGTAGGTATAAGTAACATATCGCTTACACGCTTTTCTTGAATAATTTTCATTACCTTAGCAGGAATAAACGCAGATAATATAATTTGACTGCCACCCAAAAGAAAAGACATCAACAACATGCCAAGGCCAGCTATATGAAACAGTGGAGCACAATTTAACCAACGAGGCTCATTAGACAATCCAGTCATTTGAGCACCTGTAATTGCAAATACCATTAAATTGGTATGACTTAACATAACGCCCTTAGGCGAACCTGTTGTGCCGCCTGTATAAAAAATTCCAGCAAGATCATCGCCATTGCGATACATATCCTCAATCGGATCTGATTCTGCCATCAAACCTTCATAACTGACCATACCTTCAGGACATTCATTATCCCCAGCATAAATTACACATTCTAACAGTGGTACTTTCTTTTTTATTTCTGTAACTATTGGCGAAAAAGTGTCATCAACAACAAGAAATCGAGCACCTGAATCAACTAATGAATAGGCAATTTCAGCAATACTCCAGCGAGTGTTGATTAAATTATACACACCTGCAGCCCAAGGGATTGCAAATATATATTCTAAATAGCGGCAAGAGTTCATTGATAATAAAGGTAAGCATTCTCCTTCTTTAAGGCCAATATTTCGTAGACCACCAGCCAAGCATGCGACTCGCTTCGTCAGCTCACGGTAAGTCAAAGATTGATTTTGATAACATATAGCTTCTTGCTCAGGTCGAAGCAATACATTACGGTGTAAAAGCTGTGTTAGGTTCATTTTATAACGCCTTTTTTGTTTTAAACTGAAGGCTGTAAAACCTTGTTCAGATCACAATCAGCCTAGCAAGAACATTGCTCTTTTCGCTTCAATTTTAAATAAGCATTAAGCAATGTATCGATATTTTTTTGCTACAGCACATCAATAAAACAGACGTACAAAACAAATTTATAATAGTAGATAGCTTGCCTAGCTAGAGGGAAATAATGAACAAACTAAAGTTTGTTTTTATAGCGGTTATAGTTAGCCGTGTGATTTATAGAGATCTTTTATGGTTTGATTATTACGAGGTACATAAAGATCTTTCACTTTGCCATAAAACTATTAAAGCTTTAGAACACAAAAATCATTTGAATTGAATGTCTGCTTTCGGTAATTTCAATCAAGATTAAATATTGATTTTTCAAACTTCACGTTGAGAAATTGAAATGACTTTATTGTATTCTTTACTGTTCAGAGCATTTATAGGGTTGTCGTGTAAGGACTGGTCTGTAGAGTAACAAAATTATAAGTAGAATTTCAGGGTAAATTATCTGGAGTATACTTATGAATACACGTACTGGTTTATTAGGTGGTAATGACAGCGGTTATTAAATACACACTCATTTATTTATCACATATATCATAAAAAACCCGCTAGTCAGCGGGTTTTTCTTTAAAGTTTATGTAAATAAAATCTTAATTAAAAGAAGTTAACTTTAAATTCAGCACCAACATAGCGAGGTTCATTAACCATACCTGAGTTATTGTTGAAGTCTACACCACCGATGATCACTTGTTCATCAGCTAAGTTACGTATAAAGGCTGATACTTGGTATTCGTTATTACCACTTTCCCAGTTGTAGCCTGTACGGAACCCACCTTCAAGTAATGCTTTACCGTTAAATTCTTCAGCATGATATAAGAAGAAGTTAATGTCGCTACGGTAAGACCAATCTGTGTAAGCAAAAAATTCGCCATCGGCTACTTCAGTTGCATAACGTAAGGTAAAGTTAGCAATCCACTCAGGTGAGTTAGGTAAGCTATTGCTATCAATATTAGCTCTGCCATCTGCATTTAATGCATTAGTCACAGTACAAGTACCTGAACCACAAGTTGCAACAGATAAGCTTTGATCTTGAATTTCTGTGCTGTTATAACTGATATTAAATGATGCATTGATTTCATCAGTTAATATCCATTGTGTATCTAGTTCAAATCCATAGCCAGTCGTTTTATCTGCATTTAGCAAGGTATTTGAGTTAGCGCCACCACCAACAGCTGTTAATTGCTGATCTTGCATCTCAAAGTAATAAACAGTGGCATTTACACGACCACGGCCATCGAATACATCAGATTTAATACCAGTTTCAAATGAATTGATAGTTTCTGAATCGGCAATACTTACCTTTTGATCGTATAAAATACGACCTTGAACACTTGGTGCACGGAAGCTATTAGCTAAACGTGCAAAAACGTTAACATCGTCATTCAGTTTATAAACACCGCTTACATCCCAGCTAACATGACTATCACTTGGGTTTGCTGATTCTTTAAAGTTAGTTTCTTCTTTATCGGTATTTGAAAATGGGTGATTTATTAACCTTGCAGTGAAGTCTTTTTCATCATGAGAATAACGAATACCCACAGTCATAGATAAGTCTTCAGATACATCATAATCTACAGAACCAAATACCGCATAGGCAGTAGTTTGTTGATCTTGAGTCGAATAACCTTTTTCATCACCATGGCTTAAATTAGGAAAGTCAGGGTTTTGGCCAGTTAAAAAATCATAAGAATCAATCGTTAAATCTTCGTAGTAATAAAATACACCGGTTTGGTAATTTAATGGACCATTTAAATTACTAGATAAACGAAGTTCTTGCGTATATTGGTTGTGATCTGGTATGGCATCAGCAGATTGAGCGCCCCACCAAACGGCATTTGAATCTTCAAGTGGATTACCTAAGTAACCACCATCAACATCGGCACGAGAATAAATCTCTGCGCTTTCCCATGCTGTAATTGCAGTTAAAGTATGTACATCACTTAAATCCCATTCAAGCTTTAAGTTAGCGCCCTGTGTTGTTACTTGTTGTGTAGCAAACTGAGCTGCATCTTGATAGACCACGTCAGCATCAAAGTCATCACGGATTTGGTTAGTGCCAGGCTTAGCGATATTTGTATGGAATACAATTGGCGTACCATCTAAATCACGGTAATGGTAGTTTAATAAAGCCGAGAAATCATTTGCTTCATATAAAAACTGAATACGCGTTGCGTTTTCTTCGTAACCACCTAAAACGTCATCTTGCTCAAAGCCTTCAGCACGGTTATCAATATAATCATCTTTTGTTTGATGAAGACCAGAAATTCGAACTGATAAATTATCAGTTAGCGAAGTACCAACAGCACCTTCAAAATCGATTGCACCTAAAGTACCGTAAGATAAAGCAGCATAACCACTTGTATCTTCAGATGGTTTTACTGAATCAAACTTAACTAAACCAGCAGGTGTATTACGACCAAATAAAGTCCCCTGTGGACCACGTAAAACTTCTACACGCGCCATATCAAATACAGGGAAACCTTTTAAAATTGGGTTTTCTTGAACAACTTCATCAACAACTAAAGAGACAGGTTGTGATGCATTTAAATCGAAATCGGTATTACCTAAACCACGAACATAAAAACGCGGAAAACTACGGCCAAAAGAAGACTCAACAGCTAAGCTTGGAATTTTGGCATTCATAAAACGAATATCCATACCTGCAGAGCTATATGCATCTAAGTTATCACCTTGTAATGCAGAAACTGATACTGGAATTTCTTGTGCATTTTCAACGCGTTTACGTGCTGTGACTGAGATAACTTCTAATTGATTAGCTTTTACTTGATTTTGCGTTTCAGCGTCAGCTGCATAACTGGCAGCAGAAAACAAAGTAGTATTGATCAATACTGCTAAGGTTGTCTTTTTCATTGCTTTCATTTCGGGTTTAACCTTTTTTCACTCTTAAATTTCAACGGTAATATGTAGCGCCATATTACATTGGCGGTGCAAGGTTCAATTTTGCGCAAATAATGCGGACCTAATGGGTAGAGTGGGTGACGCCGTTAGGTTGAACCTTACGGGAGGGAATTATAACACAAAAAAAGAACAAACAATGCAAAAAATGTAAACTTATTGATATTTTTAGCTTTATTGATAATATATTTGCATAAATAATACATTATGCATTAGAGTTTTTGCTCTATAAGCCTATGATTATAATATAAACTTTTTATGCCTTTTACTCACAGGACAAATGTCCGCTAATAATATTTTTTTTATTAACTATTAAATCCGAGATTTTTCAGCATTTTCAGGAGTAAATTTTCAGTTAGATGCTGCCCATCACTAATTGTTAATACATTAGTACGCTGAAAAAAAAGCATAGTTAAAGAGTGTTTGGGTTTTAGCGCGGTTTGTATTTTAAATTAGGAGAGTGGGCTGACAGATCCTTTAATGCTCTTCTGATTTTATACTCAATAGGGCGCTCTTTAAAGTATTGTGGATACCTGCACCAAATCTAAATGATCAAGATCCTTTGTAGAATACGATGCCATTATTTTTTATTTTTCGAAGGTTTGTAATAGATTAAATATAGAGATTTGCGCCCATCGATTTTTAATGCTACGCCCTAGAGGAAGATCGTACTTGCGTTGAAATTTGACTAAATATGGTCTACATATTGAACTCATACATATCAAATTGAGATGTATATTATAAATGCCGATTCATATGCAGAGAATTAACTTTATAGGAACAATATATGAATGTAATTAAAATATTAAAGCCAGCTATTTATTGTATGAATCAACTAAAATTTGTTTTTAAATTTCTCATTATCTGCTTTATATTTACGTTACCTTTATCTATTTTAGGCTGGGCCTTAGTTCTTGAAGTTAACAACAGCATCTCTACATCAAAAAATGAATTAAAGGGGCTAAACATTCTTAAAGAGACTTATCAAATACTTTTCACCGTAGCTGAATTTAGAGATTATTCAATGCTTCAACGGATTAATTTATCAGAAGATTTTGAAAATGAAATAGATAATAAAAAAAAAGTAATCACAAAATTTTTATCTGAATATACAACAAAAATAAAAAAATCGAGCATATCAAGTCCTGCTATTGAAAAACAAATTTATGAATTAATAGATCTATGGTTGATTCTTTCTGCCACTGGGGCAGGGGTGCAGGGGGCACCTGAAATACAATTTACTTATTATGACAAGATAGTTCAAAAAATAGAGCTTTTAGCTCATTTAATATCATATGAAAGTAAGTTGGCATATGACCCAGAGTTATCAAACTTTTTTTTAATAAAGTTATTGCTTGAAGATATTCAAACTCTAAATAGGGACTTTGGGAAATTACGCTCTTATGGTAGTTTCGCTTTAGCCTCGCCCACAATTGATAGTTACACCTATACATTATTAGAAAATATTTATGAGGAATTGCTTAAAACGACTTCCTCAGTGAAAATAAATCTACTTTATACAAACAGGCTTAATGTCGATATAACTTTAAAAGAGTATATAGAAAATATAATAATAAAATCCGATAATAGTTTAGATTTTTTTTATGATAAAGTAATAGAGGGGGAGGTAAGTAACAAAAAATTAACATGGCAAGCGTTTTTTCAATATACAAGTAAGCATATTAATTTAATAGAGGAGTTTAGTTTCGCAATTCTGCCAACCATCGAGCATAAGTTAAGAACAAAAATTAAAACGCAACAAACAAAGTTATTAATTTTCATTTCATTGTCAACATTTTTATATTTATTTGTCACTTATCTTATCATAGGCATGTATTACTCTTTAAAGAGTGCAACTGATGACTTCTTAGATAAAGCAGGTGAAATAGCTAAGGGTAATTTAGATGTGCAAATAAAAAAACATAGTCGTGATGAATTGTCTTATATAATTAAAGCTTTTAATAATATGGCACAACAATTAAAAGGTAAGCAAGAAAAGTTAATACATCGTACTCTTGAACTTAACAGAGAAAAACAATTTATCGTCTCTGTTATGGATACGCAAAATAATATGGTTATCACACAAGATAATTTAGAGATAAAAACAGCAAATAAAGCATTTTTTGATTTTTTCAAAGTAAGCAATGTAGCTGAGTTTAATACTAAGGTAACGGATAATATTGCAACATTATTTAAAAACCAAGAATTAGAAGGATATAATGCTGAGTTAAATGAAAAAACATGGGTAAATTATATCAATGAAAGAAAAGATACTTTGCATAAAAAAACAATTGAAATAGATGGCCAACAATATGTTTTTAGTATATTTATTGATAAATTTACTTTTCAAGATGAAAAGTTATTTACGATTGTTTTCAGTGATATTACCGAATTAGAGCAGATTAGAAATACAATAGAATTAATTAATAAAAATATTAAAGATTCTATTAGATATGCTTCTTTAATACAAAATTCAATAATACCTTCACCAAGTGATTATCAACACTTTGTAAAAGATAGTTTTGTATTTTGGCAACCGAAAGATATTGTTGGTGGTGATATTTATATTTTTGATACCATAAGAAGTAACGATGAATGTTTATTTATGGTAATTGATTGCACAGGTCACGGTGTGCCTGGTGCTTTTGTAACTATGCTAGTTAAAGCAATAGAACGACAAATTATCGCTAATATCTCTATGAATAACCAACAAGTAAAAGTTTCTGAAATTTTTTCAGCTTTTAATAAAGAATTAAAGAAAATTTTGAAACAAGGAGATAATAATTCTACTGTTTTATCTAATGTAGGTTTTGATGGAGGTATTGTATATTATAATAAAAATAAGAAAATTATTAAATATTCAGGTTCCAACACTTCATTATTTTATATCAAAGATAACAAATTAAATATCATCAAAGGTGATAAAGAATCTATCGGTTATAAAAGCTCTGATGTTAATTTTAAATTTCAGGAATATTCGATTGATACTCGTGGCGGTATGACTTTGTATATAACGAGTGATGGTTATTTAGATCAAAATGGAGGTGAGAAGCTGTTTCCCTTTGGTAAAACTAGATTTAAAAATATTATAAAAGAAAATCATGATAAACCACTACAGCAACAAAAGGACGTTTTTGTGAGTGAATTTAATGCTTATAAAGGGGACGAAGAGCAGACTGATGATATCACTTTATTAGCAATAAAATTCACAGATTAGTTTAAATTTAAGTAATATCACCGATAAGTGCTTGGTTTTTCTGCTCTGCTGTAAAGTATTGCAGTTGAGTAATCACATTGATTTTTCTTGGCGAGCACTGTTACTTTTAATCGGTGTACTGTTTTATGTGTAGCTTCAATCCGACATCGCTTGGCTAGTTAGTTTCATATCAATTCCAATTGTTACACAGCAGTACAAGTTAATTGTAATTAAACTGTATTATCATTATCTCAGAAATAAATATAATGAGGCCATCTTTTAGTCATAAGTTAAAGTTAGTTGAGTTGGTGATAGTGAGTAATAAATCACATGTTATAAAATTATTATTTACTATCAAAGGTTCTATTATCTCTTTAATAGCACCTCAAATTGTTTTATCACGCTAATAAGTGCCGCTATTGTTATATATCATGAATTTTATTGTGAAATTTTACTCGGTTATCCATTGGTACTTTTTGCATTACTGGAGGTTGCGCTTTCACTTTCACTCTGTTTAGGTTTTAGATATTTTGGATGAAAAAATTTACCTCAAGTGTTACAAGCAAAAATCATTTTTTAATTTAGACATTATATTTGTAGGAAAGGCAATGAAAAAAACATTCGATATATTAAGATTTACTAGCTGGATAGCCATCGTTTGCTCGCTAGTTGGTTCATTTTTATTATTTATAGTTGGTGCAATTAAAACCCACTATGCCTTAACAACAGTTTTGCTAGGTAGAGTACCTAATGAAAGTTTAGCCCATTTAGATTCTTCTGATATTGCAACGGCCTACTTAATTAAATCTTTAGATACTTTTTTAATTGCTTTAGTGTTATTTATATTTGCCCACGGGGTATATACTTTATTTATTTCTGATAAAAGTATTAAGAATCCAAAGCCAGTTTTAAAATGGATTAAAACACCTAATATTGGTCATTTGAAAAATATATTAGGTGAAGTCATTGTTATCATTTTATTTGTTAAATTTTTAGAAATTATTTTGATTAATTTAAACAGTTTAACTTGGGAAGTATTGATATTGCCTTTCTCCATTTTATTATTATCGCTGAGTCTAAAGTTCTTAGGATTAGGTCGTGAAAATCATGATTAAATAATCAGACTTTAAGCTAAATAAAATGCCCGCATTATGCGGACATTTTTACTTGATTGATAATGGACATGAATACATGCCCACTGTAAGGTTTATATAGACAAACTTTTATTTTTTGACTCAATTTTTGCCAACCATAATAAAGGTGCAATAATAAAAATAGTTCCTATTGCCATGGCTAAATCAGGTAGTTCATCAAACCAAATTATACCCACTGCAACGGCACATAATAGGCCACTGTATTCAGCGCTGGCTATTTTACTTGCATCACTTGAGCGATAAGCTACTATGCAAATACCTGCGTAGATTAAAATAAAACTACTTGAGCCCGCAGCTGTGATCATAGGTGTAAAATCCCATGGTTTTGCTTCATATAGCGCTAAGGAAAATGCAATTGGAATTCCTACAATGTTTGTCATAAAGAGCGTTTGAAATACATTTTGTTTATTTGGTAGCTTTCTAATTAATAAATTATTTAAAGCCATAGTAAATGCAACTATAAAAGCGGCAATGGCAGCCCAATCGATATGTGTAGGGCGAATAACAATTAAAACGCCTATAAAACCTAGAATTGCAACGCCAATAGCATGTTTAGATAAGGTTTCATTAAATAGCATCATGGCTAATGGCAACATTAATAATGGTGCAGCATAAAAAATAGCATTAACCGTAGCTAATGGCATAGCGCTTATTGCAATTACCATAAAAACAGCGCCGATGAGCCAGATATGACCCCGAATAACATGCCATTTTAAACCTTGACTAAATGAAGTTTTTTTACCAATAAAACACAAAGGTAATAATATTAATGCAGCTGTAATTTGTCGAAATAAAACAAATTGGTAAATGGCAATATCATCAGAAAGCGTTTTGATCAAAGCGTCAGAAAATACCGCAACTAAATTACCTATCACAAGTAAAGTCATGGCTAAGCCTACAGATATATTTTGCATTCGATCTCTCCTATATACTCGTGCTGTGATTTGAATACGAGAAGTGTATTGCAAATAGATTGATTATGTATAATGATTAAAATACTTTTAGTATGAACTAAACTAATAATGAAACTACCGCCGTTACGCGCATTACAATGTTTTGAAGCCGTTGCTAGACTGAATAGTTTTTCACAAGCAGCTGATCAGCTTAATGTCACACAAAGTGCTGTGAGCCATCAAGTAAAGCTATTGGAAGAATATTTAGGCGAAGCGATGTTTAGTCGACATGGTCGTTCATTTGCTTTAACTGAAGTGGGGGAGCGGTATTTTGAAGAAGTAAGTCACTCACTTAGTAATTTATCTAATGCTAGTCAATTAATTAGAGAGGGGCAGACGGGGAAAATCAGATTGGCTTTGTATAGCTCTGTTGCAGTGAAATGGTTGATCCCTCGGTTAGATGATTTAAAACAACAATATCCAGAAATTGAATTATCTTTAAATATGATGGCTGATGAACCTAACTGTAGCGATCAAGTGGCTGATTGTTTTATAACAGTTGCACCACCTAAAGCAAATTTTGTAGTTGAGTTTTTATATGCTGAGCGACTTTATCCGGTGTGTGGCCATAAGTTGTGGCAACACATAAAAAATAAACCTTTGCCTGAAGCTTTATGGAGCCAACCATTGTTGTCAGTTCAAAACTTGTTTCCTGATGATAAACAGGGGGAAGATTGGCGTCGTTGGTCGATACAAGGAGGCTTTGAAATGCCGAATAATACTAAAATAAATCACTTTAGCCATATGTTATTGGCTGCAGAAGCTGCAAGATATAATCAAGGTATAACATTAATTAACCATTATTTAATGTCAGATCAAGACAGACAACATAACTTTGTACGCATTCCTATGCATGAAGTAGTAACAGGTGATAATTTTTATTTTGTTTATAAAAAAGCCCGCGCGAAACAAACAGATATTGTAAAATTAGGACGTTGGCTGAAACAGCAATGTTTGGAGTAATCAGACTGTAAACTCAATAAAGTAAATATTGATTTATATGGATATAAAGCTGCTTTAGGAGTCTCTTTAAATCTACAAGTAAATTAATTAACATTATCAATTAAACCTCTTTTCGAGAATTACATTTTTTCACAATTAAAAACCTAAATGTTTATATTTTTATGTTACATTTCAATGCATTAATTTCAATTTTAATATTTGGTAACAATTCCCTATGAAATTCTTAATCAACAGCATTTTCTTAATATTAGCTACAATGTCTTGTTTTGCATTGAGTAATGAACAAAATACTTTTAGTTATTATGGTATTGCATTACAGAAAAGCAGTTTTGAAGATATTCAGTTTAAACAAAATCAAACTGAATTTAACGAGCCGCTTAAATACAACAAAAGTACTTCAGGAGTGGGTGCTCGCATTTTTACAGGTTTTAATTTTAATGAATATATAGCTGCTGAAGCTGGGTTATCTCAGTTTGCTAAGCCTGATTTTTCTGTGACTGAGAAAATTACCAATGCAGATCAAATAACTAAAATAACAACACATAATAAAGGAGATTTTAGTACTTTAGGGCTGGATATTCGCGCGATAGCTTCTTACTCATTGACTAATGATATATTTTTAAGAGCACAAGTTGGCGTTTTAGGTTGGGATAATAAATCTGAGTCATTAGTTTCATCAGAAAATGACACATTTACAACTATTGAAGCAAAAGATCGTGGTATTTCGCTATTAACAGGGTTAGGCATTGGTTATGGCATAAATAAGAAAATGGCTTTTACCTTTGATTATGAATCGACAGAAGTGGCAGATATTCCCGTAAAAACATTAACTTTAGGCTTTTCATTTAAGCTGTAACCGTTTGAGAAATAAAATAAATACAATGTATCAATGACTCATACAATTATTTCTTTTATTATCTTAAATATTATAATCAAAAGGTAAAAAATAATGTTTAAGATATTCCATGCTATGACATTAGTAGCGGTAGTTTTTATAAGCGGTTGTAGTGAACCAAGCCAAAATGGGCCGTCAGCTAAAAGCGAGCAAGTGGAATCGCGCTATGAGGAAGGTAAACATTACCGCATAGTGAATAATATCAATGTTGGAGCGCTTAAAACACCATTTTTAGTAGAATATTTTTGGTTAGGTTGCCCTCATTGTCAAAACTTCGAAAAACCATTACAGGACTTTAAGTCAGTTAATCCAGAAGTGGGATTCATCAGAAAACATGCTGTTTTATCTGAAAGTTGGGTAAACGATGGA
Source organism: Pseudoalteromonas sp. NBT06-2 (assembly GCF_002276045.1). Classification (GTDB taxonomy): domain Bacteria; phylum Pseudomonadota; class Gammaproteobacteria; order Enterobacterales; family Alteromonadaceae; genus Pseudoalteromonas. The sequence goes on from NZ_NQMR01000075.1 coordinate 25,171, forward strand.
CGTATTTTTTACGCCCTTCAAGAAACAAAAAATATGGCACACTTCGCTGAATTATTTGATTTATATAAATCAGGCATTAATGATGAAGACTTTGATGCGTTTTTCACTAAAAATAACATCGATAAACACTCTTTTTTAGCAGTTGCAGGGAACAATGAAAATGTTATTAACAATATGAAAGAAAGTTATAAAGAAATGAGCGAAAATGAAATGACGAGTGTGCCATCAATAGTTGTTAATGGTAAATACCTGATCATAGCTTCAGAAGATACGAATAATAACGAAAAGTACTTTAAGCTTGTAAATTACTTACTCAAAAAGTAACAAATAAAGGGGTCAGAGTTAATTAATTTGGGTACATATATATGTACCCAAATTAATTAACTCTGACCCCTTTTTGAACTAGCTGATATTACTTATCTTTTATAAATGCTTGGGTGATTTTTTGATAAATCTGATCTAAGTTTGGACGTTCCTTTATATTATCAAATAAGCACGAATGCACTTGTGCTTGAACACGTTCTGTTTTTTCACATATCTCATAACATAAATTTACGGGCTTAATTAACTCATCTAATAAGGCGTCTATTAATATAAAAGCTTGCGCTAATACGACTTTACCTCCGCCTTTTTTAAGTATCACCCGCTGAGCTGTACCAGCTATTTTTCTACCATTTATATTGAGGTTATAGTCACCATCACAATATGAAAATTTAGTCGCATGGGCTTTACTTTTTAATCCAAAATCTGCAAAAAAAACATTTAAAATATCACACAAATCTTGATAAGCCTGGGTAATTGAATAAGGTTTATCGTCAGGCCAAACGTATATATGAGATAAATTGATAACACCTGGACATTGTGGAACAGGTGCGCCGCCTGTTTTTCTAGAAAGTAGTTGCCAGTTTTGTTTTGCCAATGCATTTGTAAGTTTATAAGATTCAGGCCATTTATTACCTGCGGGTAGCACTAGTGTAGGGTTTTTAGCTTGCCATAACATCAGGCATTGATCGAGTTGGCCATTTTGTATTTGTATTAATAGTTCAGCTTCTTTGTCAAAAGCGTTGCGTACTTCAATATGATTATAACGAATTAATTTATTGTGTGTTTTACTCATGTGTCGTTAGTGATATCTTAGTTACATATTTTTAATATACCAATACTATACCTTTAAACTTAAGTGAGGTTAAATGAGTTTTCTCATCAAAAAATAACTAAGGCACTATATTTGATTATTAAACTTTATTTATGAGTTCGTTAGTTATGTTAATAAATCGCTTTGAAAAGGAGCTTTGAGAACTTTCATTTTGTTGTGATATCCGTTCTAAATATTTCACTGATATATCTAGAATGATAAACCTCATAGAGTCTGAGCAGACATTTCGTTTCAGGGATTGCTATTGTTAAATGTAATCCTAAACTCAGCGCCTGATAACTCACTACATTCTCCAATTTCTATATTAGCGTCACGCCACAAAGCAATACGCGATACAATCGCAAGCCCCATTCCAAAGCCTTGTTTACCTTCTATATTGTCGCCTCATGATTGCTACCGATATTATGTTTAACTGAAACTTGTTTATTCAGCTGCCACCATAAAAAAGGGGCTGTTAGCGTTATTAAAATTATGGCATAAATCATTTGCCAGCCTAGGCCCCATGCAAGTATTACACAAAACAAACAGCCTAAAATAATGACAGGAACGTATTTTTTATTCAAGATTTTAAATGCTGCAAACATAGAGGCTAAATAAATAACAACAAATACCCCATTTACCAAGGAAATCAATTCTTCTATATTTTGATCTGTCACAAATACAGTTATTAGCACAACTCCCATAATAAGTAACACTCCTGATAAAGATCTAGCCGGTACTTGATAAGTATTTAATTTAGAAAAATAACTTGGAAGAACACCATCATTACTAAAACTCCATACCAAACGTGTAACACTTGCTGTATAAACATTGACAGTTGCAAGGCCTCCAGCAATACCTAAAATACCAATTACTTGGGCGCCGCTGTTGCCTATAAATTCTCCCAATAACTTATTAAATATACCCACCATGGCAAGATCTGTATTTGTAGGCACCTCAATCATAATGTGCGTACACGCTAAGTAAATTAAGCCAACTAAAATAGTGCCAATCATCATAGCAGGTATGAGATCTTTTTTTGGGTTATCAAAGTCATTAGCTAAGTGACTCATCGCTTCAACTCCTAAAAAGCTCCAAAATGCTATACCCGCAGCGGACATTACTAAATTAAAATCAGTATGAGGCAAAGTGGTATTTAAATGTGTGTTTGTTTGCAATTGACTTGCACCGAATAAAATAACAACGACCGATACAATTGCTAAAGTAAGTATAAATTGCAATTTGGCTGAAACTTGAATACCACGATAATTTAAAATAAAGAGTAAAACTAATACGCTTAACTCTGTTAGTAATAATATAAAACCAGCTAACTCAATGAGTGTGCCGACAAATTGAAAGGTCATTAAAATAGCTGCTGTAGCACCTAATGGTACAACAAATAAAAAAATAAGCCCAATAGTTCTACCAGCAACAGGACCAAAAGCTTGTTCTACAAAAAAAGCAGGGCCAGCACTATGCGGAAGTTTTGCTGACAACTTTGCAAAAATTAACGTTAAGGGAATAATCGCTATTGTGAGCATAAACCAAGCAAAAATGGCACCTTGCCCCGCTATTGTGAGTGTCATTTGTGGCAATATAAATACGCCAGTGCCAAGTAATGTGGTTGCCATTAAACCTGCGCCTTGCCAACGACCTATTTTTTTACAGTGATGATTCATCTTGATTTCCATTGTAATATTAATAGGGGTATTATACGTATCAATTAAATGGCAATGTGTCATGCTTCTAATACAAAAAGGAATATTGACCGACAAAATGACGGTAAATAGACTTAAGTCCGACATTATGATTTTAAGGGGAGTTAATGGATAAATTTGATGAAGCTATAATCGCGCAGTTAAGAGTAAATGCGCGGGAAAGTATCTCTAATATCGCGCAATCAGTAAGCTTATCTCGATCTGCTGTATCAGAACGTATAAAAAAATTAGAGCAAAAAGGCATCATTCGCGGATATCAAGTGCTATTGAGCGAATCTCAAAAAGAAGGGGTATCTGTATATTTTGAAATTCAACACCGATGTGCTCTATGTTCTGATGTGGTTCATGTATTTAAGACGATACCTGAAGTTATTACCTGTAGTAGTATAACGGGAGATATGGATTTATTAGTACATGTGCAAGCTGACTCTATGCGCAGAATTCATGAAATAAGAGAACAATTAGATGCACAAATTGACATAGTAAAAATTAAAACACATGTCGTAATGAGTGAGTGGATAGATAATCAGCGCAGATAAACTATAAAAAATAAAAGATTAGATAATTTACTTATTACTGAGAGCAACTTTTATTTGCAGATTTTTGTACCATTAAAGTTATTACCCCTGCAATTATCCCCCATAATGCAGAACCAATATTAAATAGTACTAAATCAGATGCAGTGACCAAAAATGTAATGATAGTTGCTTCAGATAATGCAGGTTGAGATAATGCTTGGTTTAAACTTGATGCAATTGTAGAAAATAAAGCAATGCCAGCTAAAGCTAAAATAAATGCAGTAGGCAGCGCGTCAAATATATTGATTAAACTTGCTGCGCATAAGCCCATGATAATGTAAAACACCCCCGCAAAAATGGTTGCGTAATATCGCTTGTTTTTATTTTTATCTACTTGCGTACTCATACATATGGCTGCTGTGATTGCAGCTAAGTTGATGGCATAACCACCAAAAGGTGCTATTAAAATATTACTAAAACCAGTAATGCTGATAATTTCGGAAATTTTAGGTTGATAATTATGGGCGTATAATACAGCGACCCCAGGGACATTTTGTGAAGCCATAGTGACAATAAATAAAGGTACAGAAATACTAATAATGGCAGACATAGAGAATTGAGGTGCAATATAGTTCAATTGACTCATTTGCCATTGAAAACCAGAAAAATCAACTAAATCGCCAAAATATGCAAAACTAGCACCTGTTATTAAAACAATTAACATGGAAAATTTTGGTATGAAAACTTTAGTTATTAGATAGCTCACTAACATAGAGGCAATTATTAATAAGTTGTGTTCAAACAAATTAAATACTTCAATACCAAAATTTACCAGAATACCTGCAAGCATTGCATTGGCGATAGGTTGAGGTATTTGGTTGATTACTCTTTCAAATATTCCGCTAATACCAGAGAAAAAAATAAAGACTGCGCAAATAATAAATGCCCCTATGGCTTCATTGATATTAAAGCCTTGTGTACTAGTGATAAGCAATGCTGCACCTGGAGTTGACCAAGCAATTAAGATAGGAATTTTATAATATAAAGAAAGCCCTATAGATGTAATGCCCATAGCTAAACCTAAAACTAAAAGCCAGCTAGATACGATGGCAGAGTCGCCACCTAAATTAATAACCATTTGATAAATCAAAGCAATAGAACTCGTCATGCCAATTAATACGGCAACAAATCCAGGGGTCGCCCAGTTTAAAAAGTTTTGGATCTTTAGCATAGCTGTCTCAATATTATTAGTGAACTCTACATTCGTGCGTTAAAACGCACGAGACTAAATTAACATTGTATGTTATAACGCACAAGAGATTTCAATTTATAATTTGAAGATATGTCTGAGACTAAAATTATTACTGATGTAAATGTACATTTAGCTAAAAATCTAAAATATGCTAGAGCTAAAAAAGGGTGGAGTTTGGATACCTGTGCTAAAAATACAGGCGTATCAAAAGCCATGTTAGGACAAATCGAGAGAGAGGAATCAAGTCCTACAATCTCAAAATTATGGCAAATCGCCAGCGGATTTGAATTACCTTTATCTTATTTTTTGACTGAACAAGTCTTGTTTGATTCAGTATCTGAAGCTTTAATTAATGAAGCTGAGAACCCTAAAAGTATCAGCATAAAAACGGTTTTTGAGTTTGATGAAATAACAAAAATGGAAACTTTTGAAATAACTTTGAATCCACAACATGAACACATGTCTGAGCCGCACAATAAAAATGTATTTGAGCATATTATTGTGCTAAAAGGAGAAATGGCTTTTTTTATTGATGATCATTGGACTAATCTAAAAGTGGGAGATAGCACTAAGTTTAGGGGTAACCAAATACATGGATACCAAAATGCAAATAAAGTACCTGCTATTTTTCACAATATTATTTGTTATTTATAAGCTATTTTGGCAATTTTTTTCCCATTGAATTGCCCAATCTCTGAGTGGATCTAGTGTTTGCATAAGAGATGAACCCAAAATTGTTAGCTCATAACCTGATGATTGTGAGGAAACTAATTTTGCTGTTGTTAGTTGTTTTATTCTAGTATTGAGCACTGATGGAGACATACCTCCACATTTTTCTTGTAATCCTCTAAAACTTAATGATGTATCGCGTAATTCCCACATAATTCTCATATTCCATTTTCGACCAAGCAGATCAAAAAGAGCCATGATCGCGATACCTGAAGTTGAGCCTTTAACTGGGTTATTTGGGAGTGGAGTTATCATAAATGTTGCGCTTCTAAAAAAGTAGCGGTATGCTACGAAATAAGTAGCGATATTATATCAATTAATTAAAAAAGCGAGAAAAATATGTTTTTAGTAGATATGACTTTTACGGATATCAATAAAATAACACCAGAGTTAACGAGTAATCATAAACGTTATCTTGAACAAGAATATCAATCTAATAAATTAATGTTTGGTGGTCGAAAAGTGCCAAGAAATGGCGGGATTTTAGTATCACAACACACTAATAAAGAAGAGTTACAGTTAGTTCTAAATTCAGATCCTTTTATAGCAAGTGGTGCCGTTACTTATTCGATTACCGAATTTATTCCTGTTATGGCTTCAAAAGAATATGAAAAAATATTAGCCTAAAACATCTTGTGCACGGGCTATATTACTTACTACAAAGGGGTCGTATAAAGGGGTCGGAGTCAATTAATTTGATCTTCCCTTTAAGAACACCACATCTGCACTATACTTGTTTTTATGGAGATATTATCTGGAATGAGTCATGCCAAGGAAAGTCAGGTTTTACACTGCAGGGATCCCAAGCCATATTGTACAGCGGGGCAATAATAAACAAGTATGTTTTTTTTGTGATGACGACTATGGCTTTTATATGAAAGTATTAAATGAAGCATTAATCGCAAATAATGTAAAACTTCATGCTTTTGTTTTAATGACTAATCATGTACACCTTTTAATGACTCCAAGTGATCATGAAGGGATCTCAAAAGTAATGCAAAATGTTGGTCGTAAATACGTTCGATATATAAACCGTATTTATAATCGCACAGGCACTTTATGGGAGGGAAGACATAAAGCTAGCCTTATAGATAGTGGGCGTTATTTTTTGATTTGTCAGCGCTATATTGAACTTAATCCTGTTAGAGCTAAAATGGTCGATTTACCACAAGAATATAATTGGTCTAGCTATCAGCATAATGGGGTAGGTAAAATTATCGAATGTATTACACCTCATGATGAATATTTAAAATTGGGTCAATCGAAGCAAAGTCGGTTAAATAATTATCGAGATTTATTTTTACATCATATTTCATCTGAGCAAATTCAACATATAAGAGAGTGTTTAATTCATAATTATCCGTTTGGTGATGAAAAATTTAAAACACAATTAGAGCAAACATTAGAGGTTAAAGTTGGTCAATTTAAGCAAGGACGGCCAGTAAATAATGACAACAAACTGGTTAATTGACTCCGACCCCTTTTTACCTTTTTATTAGGAATGTTATGTTAGAGCCAAGAATGGTACAAACAAATGCTGATGCTAAAAAAATTGTTGAGCAACGAGAATTGTCTTATATCAAGGTTGGGTTGTTTGATATTGATGGTGTGATGCGTGGTAAATATATGAGTAAAGAGAAATTTTTTTCATCTTTAGATCATGGTTTTGCTTTTTGTGATGTGGTATTAGGTTGGGATTCGAATGATCAGCTTTATGATAATACATCTTATACTGGTTGGCATTCTGGCTATCCTGATGCACAAGTTGAGATCATTCCAAATACATGCCGTGAATTACCTCTTGAAGATAATATGCTGTTATTTATAGCAAAATTTAGAGGACCAGCTGCAAGTATCTGCCCTAAAAACTTACTTAATAAAGTGATATCTCAAGCAAAAGAAATGGGCTTTAGCGCTAATGCTGCTTTTGAATATGAATTTTTCATGTTTAATGAAACACCAGAGTCTGTAAGAGAAAAAGGCTTTAGAAATTTAACTCCCTTAACTCCTGGAAACTTTGGTTATTCTGTGTTGCGAAATAGTACTCATGCTGATATTTATCAGCAAATTTTGCAACTCGGTGAAGCGATGGATTTCCCAATTGAAGGTTTGCATGCAGAAACAGGGCCTGGCGTCTTAGAAGCCGCGATTAATCATGATATAGCTGAAAATGCCGCAGACAAAGCTGCTTTATTTAAGACTTTTATAAAAGTGTGGGCACAACAAAACCATTTAATGGCAACATTTATGGCTAAATGGTCAAACAAATTACCTGGGCAGAGTGGCCATATTCATATCTCCTTAAAAAACCTAGAGGGTGAGCTTATCTTTTATGACTCAACCAAAGCATTTAACATGAGTGATATACAAAAGCATTTTTTAGCTGGTCAGCAAAAATATATGCCTGAATTTTTAGCGATGATCGCACCTACAGTTAATAGCTATAGCCGAATCGTGCCAGGGCTTTGGGCGCCTTTAGATGCGACTTGGGGCGTTGAAAATCGTACTACGGCATTACGTTTAATTCCTGGCAGTAAAAAATCTCAAAGAATTGAATATCGTTTAGGTGCTGCAGATGCAAACCCATATATTGCTTTGGCTGCTGCTTTAGGTTCAGGTTTATTAGGTATCAAAGACAAGTTAGAGCCCCATGAACAAGTAAAAGGTAATGCTTATGAACAACAGCATCATAAATCTTTAACTTTACCTCAGTCCCTGCGTGAAGCTGCAAACAAGCTTAAGAATTCAAAATCAGCCAATGCATTATTTGGAAAAGAGTTTATTGATCATTTTGTGAAAACTCGATTATGGGAAGAAAGAGAGTATCGTAAACACGTTTCTGATTGGGAACTTGAACGATACTTTGAAATTATTTGAGGGAGTACCTTATGTTGTTAAATACAGATGAAGACCTTCAAATAACGCGCACTCCAATTGATAACTCAATATATGTAGAACGAGTTTTAGCAAATGCTCAAAATATTAATCAAACGCTTAAACTTGCTAAATCAGCTCAATTAAAATGGAAAAAAACAACTTTAAACCAACGTAAAAAAATGTGCCTCGCTATGGTGAATGCTTTTATCGAAAACAGTGATGAAATTGCCTTGCAATTAAGTTATATGATGGGCCGACCAATAAAATATGCTTTAAGTGAAGTGTTAGGTATGGCACAGCGTGCTCGGCATATGATCAGTATTGCAAAGGATAGCTTAAAAACGATAAAGGTTTCATCAAATAGAAATATGACTACCTATATAAAGCGAGAGCCACTAGGTATTGTATTTGTTATTGCTCCTTGGAATTATCCTTATTTAACAGCTATAAATAGTCTTATTCCGGCAATAATGGCGGGAAATAGCGTTATATTGAAACATTCAGCACAAACGCCTCTATGTGCGGAGCAATTTGAAAAAGCATTTGAGCAGGCAAACTTCCCCAAAGGTGTTTTTCAATATTTACATTTAAGTCACGAAAGTACTGAAGCGATTATTAAGCACAAACAAGTTGATTATGTGTCGTTTACTGGCTCTGTTGCAGGGGGAAAGGCGATTGAAAATGCCTGCAATGGCCATTTTATGGGATTAGGTCTAGAGCTTGGTGGAAAAGATCCAGCTTATGTATGTGACGATGCTGATCTTAAATATGCTGTTGAAACTTGTATAGAGGGTGCCTTTTTTAACTCAGGCCAATCATGTTGCAGTATTGAGCGAATATATGTTGCTGAACAGGTTTTTGATGAATTTGTTGTAACTGCAACAGAACTTGTTAATAAATATAAATTAGGCTCTCCTCTTGATGTCGATACCACACTCGGTCCTATGGTAAATGCCAAACCTGCAGATTTTATTCGTGATCAAATACATCATGCGGTTAATGCGGGTGCAAAAACACATATTAAGCCTGAAAACTATCCATTAGATAAAGAAGGCAGTGCCTATTTAGCGCCGCAAATATTAACAAATGTTGATCATTCAATGGATATCATGACTAAAGAAAGCTTTGGCCCAGTTGTTGGCATAATGAAAGTCCATAGTGATAAACAAGCAATTGACTTAATGAATGATTCTGAATTTGGTTTAACCGCATGTGTATTTACTAAAAATGTAAATAGAGCAATTACAATTGGCGAACAGCTAGAAACAGGCACCTTTTTCATGAACCGATGTGACTACTTAGACCCCGCACTCGCTTGGACAGGTGTTAAAAACTCAGGTCGAGGATGTACGTTATCTATTTTAGGTTATGGCGCATTAACTCGACCAAAATCATTTCACTTAAAAACTAAAACTTAAATTATACAGGTGGAACTATGAAGCTTGATCATTTAAAAGCCGATTGGAATTACCCAACCAATATTAAACAAGGTATAGGGCGAGTTACTGAGTTACCTGAATTATGTAAAAATATCGAAATGAAAAAACCTTTATTAATTACAGACCCTTATTTAGCCCAACAACCTATGGTGAGTAAGATATTAACTCATTGTCGTGAGCAGGGTTTAAATTGTGATATTTTTAGCAAAATTGTCAGTAATCCCACAGAGCAAAATATAATAGATGGCGTAATGGCATTTAATAATAGTAATCATGATGGGGTAATTGCATTGGGTGGTGGCTCTGCGATCGATGCTGCCAAGTCAGTTGCTTTAATGGCGGGGCAAACTTTACCATTATGGAGTTTTGAAGATAAAGAAGATAATTGGAGTCGTGTCAATACAAGTGAAATGGTATCTGTCATTGCTGTTCCTACAACATCAGGTACTGGCTCAGAAGTAGGCCGTGTTGCAGTGATCACAGATGTTGAAGCTAAAATAAAGCGGCTTATTTATCATCCTAATATGTTGCCTAAAGTTGTTATCTTAGATCCAGAACTTACGCTTGATTTACCAGCCCATTTAACTGCAGCAACAGGAATGGATGCATTTTCACATGCATTAGAGGCTTATTGTGCACCAAGTTATCACCCTATGGCGCAAGGCATCGCTTTAGAGGCTATTAGATTAATAAAAGATAATTTATTAAAGGCAACACTTAATGGGCAAAACCTAGAGGCAAGAGCACATGTTATGGTGGCGTCAACTATGGGCGCAACGGCATTTCAGCGAGGATTAGGTGGCATGCACGCGTTAGCGCATTCTTTAGGGGCGCTTTATAATTGCCATCATGGTTTATTAAACGCGATATTGATGCCATATGTGCTAAAAGCAAATCGCTCTGAAATTGAAGGCCGAATAAGAAGATTAACGCGTTATATTGGATTAAAAGATGCGTGTTTTGACAGTTTTATAGCGTGGGTGATCAACTTACGTCATGAGTTGAATATGCCTCATACTTTAAGTGATATCGATATAACAGTCAAAGATGCCAGTTTAATTGGTGAAATGGCTTTTAAAGACCCTTGTGCTGGTTCCAATCCAATTCAATTTAGCAAAAATCAATATACTGACATTTTTATGAATGCCTTAAACGGTGAAATATAAATATTTATGAAATTAGGTATTTTAATATGTGACCACGTTCAAACACACTTACAACATGAGTTTGGTGATTACCAAAATATGTTTATTAACACTATCATTAAGTCTAACTCAGGCATTAAAAACCTTAAGTTATCATTTTATGATGTTCAAAAGGAGCAATATCCTATTGATATCAATGAGTGTGATGCCTATATGAGTACAGGCAGTCAATATAGTGTTTATGAAAAACAAGTATGGATCATTCAATTATTATCTTTTATTAAAACGCTCTATTTAGCCAAAAAACCTTTTGTAGGCATTTGTTTTGGCCATCAATTAATTGCACACGCTTTAGGAGGATTAGTTGAAAAATCAGATAAAGGCTGGGGATTAGGTGTAACTTGCGCAAATGTATTACAAAAAAAAACTTGGATGAAACCCAATTTAATTTCAGTTAAATTAGTTGTAAGCCATCAAGATCAAGTTATAAAACTACCAAAAAATTGTCAAATATTAATCGGAAGTGAGTTTTGTCCAAATTATATGATTCAAATTGACAAACACTTTTTAGGCATACAAGGGCATCCAGAGTTTGCTCGAGAATATTCAAAAGCTTTAATGCTTTCGAGAAAAGATAGGATCCCTAAATGTGTATTAGATACAGGTATTAAATCATTAAACTATGTTCCTGATGGGCTCATTATTATGCATTGGATTTTATGCTTTTTGAAGAAGAGCATAAATTAAGATTCTGTCGTTATTTAGTCTCACATTCTTATTTTTTAGAAACATATTGACTGATAGATGACGCTTAACTTCGTAAATAAACAGGTTGTATCTTAGATAAACCGGGAGCAGAGGTAATGATCGCGGGAATTGAAATATGGTAAATACTCAGAAATGGTCAAATGGAACAACCCAGATACATGACTCTTAAGAAACAATTTTATTCATTAGTGGCTTAACTGTGTTTGAAAGAAGGTGTTTTGACTTTAATTCTAAGATGCGACAGAGTAAAAAATACTAAATGTAGTATGGTTCTCCAACTACAGCATTTTATTAGCTGAAGATAATTGGACTCCCCTACACCTAAAAGCGTAGGGTAATATATCATTACCGCGTAATTTGATTAAAAAGAGTCCTTAAAATGAATAAAACTATAGTTGGCGTTGATTTAGCAAAAAAAGTTATTCAAGTTTGTATACCCAAACCACTTCAAGATGCAGGATTCAGTTGGAATTAGAAATACTTTAGGCAAGGCATTGATTGAAGAACATGGTTATTCCCTTTTCAAAATCAATAACGCTGCATAAAGTATTTATAAACCAACCTTACAGGGACTTCTGAGCAAATCATGCTCGTTGTTGCCTGCATGGATGTAGGTACTAGAGCAATGCAGGAGCATATTGCCGGTCCATCTTTTTTTAAGGGAGTAACCATTAATGCAAAGATGCGCCTAGATCATGAATTGCTCAGCAGTCCTGAACCTCACATCTTGAAGTGGCTTGGGTATATATACAAAAACAAAAAGGTGCAGTCTAATACTGAAATGACACCGGATGAATTTCTTTGTTGGCTTGTCACTTCAAAAGCGGTTTTAATTGTATTTGAGGCATGTGGAATTACTGGAAACAAAGAGCTATTGAAGCTGGGCATGATGCTCGTTTAATATCAGCTAAATTAGTCTCTGCTGTAAGGCAAAATCAAAAAACAGATAAGAATGATGCCCTCGCAATTGTGCAAGCTTCTTTATTACCTGAAGTCAGGTTTATTTCAGGGAAAAGTGTTAAGCAACAGCAGCTACAATCTATAAAACGCTTACGAGAATTAGCCATAAAGCATCGAGACGCACTTAAAAAACAGATATTGGCACTTTTGTTAGAGTTAAACATTGGCTGCCAAATGGAAGTGCCCGTTTAATCAATAAAATAGATGACATATTGGAAGATGCTGAAAATGAATTGTCGGCCGAATTCAGGCAAGTTCTTCAGGTTGGACAACAACAATTAAGTGCAGCGATCAAATCCGTTTTGATTTACGACGACTGTTCGGAAAAATTAAAAACAGTACACTCAGGAGCCAACTAATTTCAGGCGCAATGTCAGTAGTAAAGCAAATCGTTAAGCGAGAAGCTAGAACGAAAAAAGAAGTTTGGCTTAAAAGCTTGATCGAACGCAGGGGAAACAAGTGTGCAGCGGTTGCACTGGCAAATAAAACAGTGAGAACAGCTTTCGTCATGCTTACCCAAGGTACATAATACAAAGCTGAGTTACTTGCAGCTTAATAACGAGTTCAGACAATAAAAATGCACTAACGAAGATAAAAATCAGCAAACTAAGTCAGCTAGCCACATAGAGCAATAAGCTCGCTTTGAAGATTTGACAGTTTGTTCGCGTAAATATCATGGAGCCTGAGTTCGCTACTCAATTAGAGCTCGTACATAAGTACGCATTTATTTCTTTGACTAAGTCATTTTGTTGTTGACACTGGGGAGTCCACATAAGTGGCATAGTATTGCGAAGCAATCGATTTGCCCCCTTTGTTCTTTGTTTCACTTAATAACTGGAACAATGAAAAATTTCAGGTTTTAAAACCTGCACTTTGAATGGAGATGGGTATACACCCCTTTGTTTACCTTAATACTACTGATATCGAAACTTTTTACAGAAAAGCTAAAAAATTAAAGAATACTTAGAATATATTTAATCCAAGACATGATTTCTAGATTAAATATGAATTTATTGAGGCATAAAATTCTAAATCAAAAAATCGGCATATGAAATAAATATTTAGATTAAGGTATTGATTTTAAATTCACTTATTGAAAATATAATTTTACATCACTAAGTTATTCTACTATCCTACCACCGCAAAATTATTTAAATATTACAAAATTTAATTAATAGTGATTTTATCACGGCAAGAGCATTACGAATTTTATACAAGTTTAGTTTGAAATTTAATCTAAACAGACTTGTGTGGAGCTTAAATCTGTAGATTTTTTTGAACCAGCATATAAAAACAGTTTATTTGATTTGTTTTTTTCAAAAAGGCGATGTCAATACCATTTATAATGCTCTTGCCCTGGTGATTTTATATCTAGCAGGGAGAACTTTGTTTTTCAGGATCCCTTCGTACTTTTTAAATGGCTTTTTGATGAGAGTATTTTTTATTGCTTCTGCTTTTATATATCAAGACATTTTCAGCAGTAAAAAATTAAGCGCTTAAATATTGTTACTGGTGTGGTACATTTTTTCGATTGTAGAGTCAAAAAAATTATAGCCCAAGTTGTGTGGTTGCTAAAACACGTTAATTTTTGTTATTACGCTCAGTACATCAGAAGGGCGAGCTATGTATTCACTCTTAACTTCTGTATTGGCGGGTAATTTAAATCATCAGAAGATTTAAGTGCTTGTAGTGATTTTGGCTTAGCGATTGAAGTTCTCTGTATGATATTGATTTTAATTATGAGGACGAAACTATGTGGCAGTTCACCTTGTATTATCAAAGCAGAATAAATTTCCAAAAAATAAAGGAATGCATCTTAGTGAAAAAACGATTAACTATACCTCTATTACTTACCTGTTTTCATATATCTGCAGCAGCAAAAGTGGATTACTTAAATGTTGATGGTGATATTGTTTATTTTACAACCACTGAAGGTAAGGCGACAGCTAGCCCTAGTTGCGTAGTGAATGATACGCAAAAACAGTGGAGCGTATCATTAAATTCAGGTAGTGGACGAGCCTTGTATTCATTATTGGCTACTGCGTTGGCGGGTGAGTTAGCTGTTACAGTTACAAGTGCTCAAGATTGTGGTGATACACCTGGAATAGAAAGGGCGTCAAGCATTGCTATTGCAGCAAATTCAAATGTTACAACTGGCGCCAAATCGTTTTACTTGTATAAAGGAGATGGTACTACGCAACTGGGGAGAATTATTTCAGTTGCAAATGGTGCTGTAGTCTATTTATCATCAGGAGATAATACTAGATTCCATTATTATAGAAAAAATGCAGGTGTCCCACACTTAAGGTATTTAGAGGCAAATTGTCAAGGAACTGCATTTACAGGTTCTCCAAACGAAGTATCTGTTCATCCATTGGTCAATAATGGCCACTACATGAAAGCAGAAAATTATTCAAATCAGAGAAGAATACTATCCAATAGAAGTATTTCAGGGGAAAAAGATACATGCTATAACATGGATGCTTATTTTGATGTTTACAATCTAAATTTAAATCATGAAGATAAACTATGCGGTACAAAACCTTGTATGATCAAAGATGAATAACTTATTTATTAGCAGGTGCTTAATTTACATTTTAGCTAGTTGGTACAGGTGAGATACCCTTGGCTTGACGTTAAAAACAATGCATTCATAAGTATATTAATTAAAAGGATTTTAAAGTGAAAAATTTAATGACTATGTTTTTATGTAGCTGCGTGGCTGCATCTCAAACACTTATGGCAGCCAGTCAATTAACTGAAATAAAAATTGAAGATGATATTGTATATTTTACGACTAAAGAAATATTAACCACCACAGTAACGTGTGTACTAACTGAAAATATAGGTCGATGGGCTTTTACTCTTCGTTCTACTAATGGCAAAGGTATACATTTAGCATTAATGACAGCTGCGACTTCAGGGCAAAAAATATCCGTTACATCCGCCAATGATTGCCATGATAAAAATGGTTTTGAACGACCACTCTCTGTCAGTGTTTTTAACCATTAATTAAAATATATAAAAGGAAAATAAATGAAGTTGTTAGTTAAGCTTAACTTTATCCTAATCAGTGTTTATATGCTGTTTTTACCTGTCGCTAATTCAGCTGAAATACAAGGGTATATTGAATTTATAAAGCTGGAGGATAATGTTGTTACTTTTAAAACAGATTCAACAGCAGCTTATACTCAGCCTGATTGTGCTCTAGCTGAAAATAAAGGGTTATTTACTCTAACTTTAGATACAACTATGGGGCGCGCTATGTATGCCGCTTTAATGAGTGCATCGTCAATTAAAAAGCCTATTTTAATGAATTCAAGTGGCAGTTGCATTGAGTTACAAGGGGTTGAAACGGTAACAGGGCTCACTGTCACTGAATTAAATTTAACAGATACTCCAAGCCAATCTGCTGCAGCTAAAAGTTTAAAATTAGTTGGAAAGGCGTTTAGTTATTATGGTAGTAATGGCTACGACTGTCGCATAACTATTAGTGCGCGCAATTCATCTGGTCAGCCTTATATATTTAATGAAAACGGTAATTGCAGATGTCGTGATAGTAAGCCAGCTCATATTAATTTAGTTGATCCACAACGAAACAGAAACGTAGGTCCAGCGGGAAATGGGACAGAAATAAGTTGTTACATTGAAGAATAAATCAAAGGATAAAAAATGAAAAAAATAATGTTATGTATCATAGGTATGTTGAGTACAATATCAAGTAGTGTTCACGCAGGTGAGAAGTTATGTAAAGGTGTGTATATAGATACAGTGGCAATTGAAGCCCGCCGTGTTGATGGTGCAAGTCAAATCGGTCAAAGTTTACTTGTCAGCTTTAAAGATGCTTCAGGGAATTTTTATAACTGCGGTGGCGCAATGGATAGATATGTATATTTAAAAGCGGCTGCCAATGAAGCTGTTTTTAATGCCATGGTATCAATGGCATTTATGGCTAAAGCTAATAATTATAAAGTTAACTTCACGATAAATGAAGGTTCTCGCATATATAGTGCTGATGAACTCGCTTTTATTCATATAGTTGAAAATGCAGCGTTACCAAACGTAAATTAGTATTTTTACTTTACTGTCACACATGGACGTGTAAACGCCTTTTTATATAACAACTGGTTTATTTATGTTTCGTACTTATATATTTCGTTCTTTATTTTTTATTTTTATTACATTATTCAGCACAGTACTTTTAGCATCTCACTCAGCTTTGCCTGTGCTAATTCACTATATATTAGAAGAGGTAGAAGTCGAATCAAACGGTAATATTTATGTTCCAAAAAAGAGTGATAGTGGTAAATACCGAATTTCTTGGCACTTCGAAGAGCAAGGCGGCGAATTTTCAGTTGAAGAACTTATTTTAGGGTCGGTTCAAGCGCAATGGCAATCAATTTATTCGGGCACAGAAACAGAATTAGAACTAAATAAAATAACCAAGGGTTATTATAGATATAGAGTGAAGTATTGTACTGGGGATGTATGTAGTCGCTTTTTAGTTTCGGATTATATTGAGGTTGATATCCCGCCAATCGGGCCTCGAAATGTGGTTGCAACACAAGTTGAAAAAATAAATACGGTTGTTTGGGATGCTGTTTCATTGGAGCAAGCAATTGCACCTCAATCAAAAAATATGCAACGCAATGTAGCTCAAGCAAATACGAACACGACATACCTTATTGATGTAAGTATTAATGGCAGTAGCTTTGTTAGTTTAGATGAAACCCAGGGAACACAATATATACATAATGTTAATGATGAAAAAACACGCAGTTACCGTGTCAAAGGCTGTGATTCAGAGTATTGTACTGAACCATCACTACCGTCGGTTCCTATTGGTGGCATTAGAGCGCCAGATAGTTTTTATGGCGCATTAGATAATCAGGGTAATATTCTCTTTAATTGGCACGAGGTTGCTACTGCTTCATTCTATAAAATAGAAATCAGTATTGATGGTGGTTCATGGATTACATTAACGACAACTGATTTGAATGAATACTTATTAGAAAATCCACCTGAAGGCGAACTAAACTTTCGTATTAGTAGTTGTACACCTAATGATTGTGAGTCATCCGCAGGGTTATCTATCTTGTCATTTACTGTGCCAGTTTCAACTGAGTGTAAAAACTTAGTAAAAAAACTAAATGTTTATCATAATGATAGTGACTACTTCTTTGAAAATATAAAATATGTAATCGGCATCATTCCAGGTGTTTCTCTATTCTCTATTGGGCCCAAGGAGGTGTCGATTGAACAATATTGGAAGCTCACATCTCAACAAATGTACCTTGAAAATTCAAATGCAATAGATTTCAAGCACGCAGATGTTGTGAGTGGTGGACTATTTGGTTTTTGTAATAAAAATAAAGTAGATAACTCTGTTGATATAACTTACCGTAATATAGATAGCAGCATTTCTTTTGTTCTTAATGTGAAACCTGATGGTGATCATAAGCTGAAATTAACTTTATTGGAGCAACAACCATTAGTGTATGCCGATACCGCAGGTAATTTATACCTTAAAATAGATAATACCTATTTAAAACTTCAAAAAGATGCTTCCAACAACTGGTCTGTAACCACACTTACAAGCGCAGAGTGGAATGAATTAACACTAATACCCAGTGAATTTAGTCTTGAGGTAGGTGATTTTAACAGTGATGGTTTAGATGACTTTAAGCTTATTAGTAAAGATAAAAATGTAACATTGA
>NZ_NQMR01000076.1 GCF_002276045.1 Pseudoalteromonas sp. NBT06-2
TGACTTTAAGCTTATTAGTAAAGATAAAAATGTAACATTGATTGCATTGCGCCATGCGACTGGGTATCAAATCAAGCAAGAAATAAAAATTAATATAATATCAACAGACCTGATTGGTACGCCTACTGTAAATCATGTATCGGGAGTTAACTAATGTTAGTTCCCTATTTTTAAACAGTCTTTCAAAAGCTAAAAAATATATTCATTTACATGTATTAGCCTTTTTCATAAATAGTTTATTTGTTAAGTGCACCATTACAAAC
>NZ_NQMR01000077.1 GCF_002276045.1 Pseudoalteromonas sp. NBT06-2
CCTCACCCTACTCGATGTTTCTAACAGAGCGTAACGACTAGATTAAATTTCACATCATACTTTTGTATTCTTATCCTACCCAGCTCTGAAAGCTGAATTTCCAAGTAGAACGGGTATATAGCAATAGAATTGAGTATTGCTCAGTTTAACCAAATGCTCCAATCCAATAATAGATGTGTGTATAGGCTAGTATAGCCGGATCAATATAAAATGGCATAGTCAAGGTGCTCAGAAAATAGTTTGTAAAGCTCGCAACACTTAGTTCTTCTAATTAATTTTACATGCGCCCATTTTTGCTCAATTGGATTTAAGTTAGGGCTATAGGGAGGTGAAAATTCGCAGGTAAATCGATATTCGTTAATTGCATCGAGCATACAGTACGTTTATGAAAAGAGGCATTATTCATAACAATAACAGCGTCTTTATGCACCTTTGATAGTAAGTATTGAATTAACCAGGCATAGAACACATCGGAATTGACATATCATGTAAAAACACAGACCACTGACAATAGCTCCAATGATATTTACTCGGCCTTTTACTTGCCAATCATGCATGTCATAACAACGAAGACCTGTTTTTGAATCGCCATGAGTGCGCGACATACATTGTGCCAAATCACCCTCATCAAGATAAAAAATGTCTTTTCCACCCTCTTCATAACACGCAATCCGACGCTGAAAATTTAATCGCTCTTCTTCGTCATCTTTTGGGTATTTTAGTGTTTTTTAAAGTTGATATTAGTGCGTTTTAGAGTGTGATAAATAGCAGGTTGGCAAACTCCTAAGCGTTTAGCTCTCTCCCATTGATAATCATCTGGATGAGATTGCACATCTTTTTCTAAAACTTGCATATCCATTTTTTTTGTAAGCTAAAACATATTGGCGAAAATCTAAACTATACCCCATTCATTCATTAATTATGCCATATTATTTTTATTTAACTATATCTTGAAAAAAGCCATCACCTAGTAAAATGGAAAATGAGATAGCATTGGATTTTAATTCCTCGGTGGAGCTAAAGCAACGATTGCTGCGTAAAACTGTGGGAGATGCTCATAAATGGCCAAATAAAATAACCAACAGAGATGGTTCTATGGATTCTATTTTATTCATTAGCATATTAACGGTATCTAAAAAAATGCGTTTTAAGTTTTTAGTATTATCAGGTGTTAATAATTAGCAGGATTTAATAATATCAACTATAAATTAAATATGAGTTACACCTGACTTAAATTATTTTCTATATAGGGGTATATCATGGCAATGAAAAATAAAGAAAACATGCTGAAATCTTTATTTTTATTAGATGAAACTATTGCTAAGTCTAAAGGTAATGGATTTATTCAGAGTGTTACTAAAACAGATCTTCAAACAATAAAGTGTCAACATCCCAATTGGTTTTATTCTCATAAAATTCCAAACTTAATTATTTTTGAGCAACCAACACACATTAGTTCTGAAGAAGTCATGAAAACTTTAATTTATAATGAAAGTGTTACCCAAATAAAAGAAAAGATAGCAAGTTCATTTAAAATAAAATTGGGGTATAATTCTAAAAAGCAAATGAAACATCATTTGTTAACTCTATTTGCAGAAGATATAGATGATGTCCCAATAGCATACATTAGCTTTAATTTTTCCATAATGGATTATTGGTATGATAACGATGAGTTATGTAAAGATAATAATATTGGAATTTGTTGCCATTTAATATATTTATATGTATCACCTTCATGGCGAAAAATGGGGATCGCAAGTATACTTGCTAATACTATGACAACTCTGTTTTGGGAGCAGCTTCAACATTCATTAACCCAAATAGAGAACACAAATTTCATTCTATCTCCATTGTTATATAAAGGTATTAATGCTAGTGGTGGGGAAAAAATATTACAATTAGTAAATAGTGATATTAATGAGTTCGAAACTCTTTTGCCACAAAAAAATCAGAATTATAAGCAAAGCATTAATAATATTTAATCGAAAAAGAAAATACGCACATCTACTTGTTCTTGTTTTATTAATGAATACCACCTTTATATATCCAATGCTACATGGTAATGCACGATTTCAGCAAGTTGAGAAGCGTGTATAACGCGAGTTATAAGATGTGTCATTAGTCATCCTTAACAAATATTTATAACAATGCAGTTGATCGCTTATCTTCTTATTCTATGGGAGTTTAGGTAGAAAACGATTACGGCGTTATGATTCATCATCAGCGAATAACTTAATTACAAATCATGCCTTGTACTCCTATCCTACCCAAGCTCCGAAACCTATATTTCCAAGTAGCACGTGTATATAGAGACAGATTCAACTGCTCGGTGCATAGTTATACTATTTCCGATAATAAAGCGCTTTGAAATCCACCTAAAAGGAGTTTTTGATATGTTGTTAAGTCAGTTCTAAAGGGAGTAACCATGAATTCACTGACATGCCTAGTATTGTAAAACCTCATAAGCTCTGAGTGGTCACTTAATTATAGGAATTGGTATAATCATAAAAACGGAACAATTAGTTAAAATTTAAAACACGTTTCTGCTAGTTTTGAATTAAATACACCAAGAGAAGTGTGTTCATGAAAAGAATCGCTTTTGATTACTTTAAAGTATGATAATATCACATGTATATAATGATGTACTGATGTAAATTTAAGTTTACGAGGTTTGGTTTTGGTTCAAAAGTTAGCTTATCTTCGCTCACAAATAGATGCTTGTGATACTGAGTTAGTCGCCATTTTGGCGAAAAGAAATAAAATAACAGCACAAGTAGGACAAATTAAAAGAGATTCAGGAGAACCTGTTTATATTCCCGAGCGGGAAATACAATTGTTAAAAGCTCGAAGAGCACAAGCACAAATGCAAGGTGTATCAGGGGACTTAGTTGAAGATATTTTACGTCGTATGATGAGAGAGTCATACCAAAATCAACAATCAGAACTTGCTTGTGTTGCGCCTGACTTATCCCCTGCAGTGATTATTGGTGGAAATGGTGTAATGGGGCAATTATTTGTCAATCAATTACGTCGCTCTGGTATTGAAGTTAGAATTTTGGATAAAGAACAACAAATTTCCCAAGATGAAATTTTATCAGGTGCTAAATTAGTATTAGTTTCGGTGCCTATTAATAAAATGGAAGCTATTGTAGATGCGCTACCAAAACTTGATGATGATTGTTTATTAGTTGATATTACAAGTGTAAAAGAAAAACCAGTTACTGCAATGATGAATAGTCATAGTGGCCCAGTTGTTGGATTACACCCGATGTTTGGTCCAGATATAGAGCATTGGGTAAAGCAAATAATTGTTGTATGCCGTGGTAGAGGTGATATAAAAATAGATTCTTTATTAGCCCAACTAAAAATTTGGGGGACACAATTAGTAGAAATGGATGCTAAAAAGCATGATGAAGCTATGCAAATTGTGCAAGTTATGCGCCATTTAACGACATTTGTTTATGGACAGTTTTTAGCAAAACAAACGCATAGTTTAACTGAAATCAAAAGCTGCTCATCTCCGATATATCAATTAGAATTGATGATGGTGGGTCGTTTATTTGCTCAGTCACCAGGATTATATGCAGACATTATGTTAGCCCAATTTTATAATGTTGAATCGTTACTTGAAGATTATAAAGATATTTATCAACAAACTTTAGTAAAATTAAAAAATGGAGATAAAGCAGGTTTAATAGCTGGTTTTAGCGATGCTAAAAGCTATTTTTCTGATTCTGCAGAGTTATTTCTAAAACAAAGTAGGGCTTTATTAAATAAGGCAAATGATTCTAAAGTCTTAGATTAATAAATTAGCTTTAAAGCTTTGTTTAGGCCACAACAAGACTGAAATTACTTGTTATTTTCAATATTCTTCGTTTAGCTAATTTTCATCTTCAGGTAACGAGTTACGAGGTACTCGTTACCTGAAAGTTTATTTTGTCACTTCAACCTGAGTCATTGATTCACTTGGGTAACATCCAAGGATTCGAACATATTCAGTTACTTCTTTTAAATCTTCAAGTGCTTGCTGTGTATTACTTTGAATTAAGTTTGCTTCTAAATCAACATAGAAAACTTCTTCCCATGGATTGCCAGGAACAGGGCGTGATTCAAGTTTAACTAAGTTAATACTATGTTGTTTAAAAATGATTAAAGCATCGGCAAGTGAGCCTGCATTTTGACTTGTAGCCATTATCAAACTTGTTTTTGTAGGGATCTGTTTTGATGTTTGCATCGGTTTTCTTGCAACAACAATAAATCTACTATGATTCTCAACTTGATTTGCCACTGCCGATTGTACAACTTCTAAGCCAGCTTTGATCCCTGCTTGTTGTGAAGCGATAGCAGCACTATAAGGTGTTTCTAGTGCTTTAGCGATTGCGCTAGATGTTGAATCACAGTATTCAAGTTGAATATTTTCTAAGCCTTGAATAAATTGACTACATTGTGTGAATGGTTGCGGGTGACCAAAAACTTTTGTTATGTTTTCAATTTTTAGCCCATCTTTGGCAATTAAACAATGTTCTATTGATTGTGTTAATTCACCAACGATTGAAACTTGTGCATGTTGTAATAAATCAAAGACTTCATTGATACTACCAGAACAAGTATTCTCAATAGGTAATAAGCCAAAGTCAGCTTGACCTGTTTCAACTTTATTCGTGATTTCAAAAAAGCTTGAGCAACCAAGTTCAACTATATGATCACTACGACGACTAAAGTATTTGTGACAAGCTAATTGGCTGTATGAACCCTGACCACCAAGATATGCAATGCGATTAGTTTCACCTTTAATATCAGGATTGATATTTTGTTGTAACATTGCTTGTTGATGTAACACAGAGTCTTCAATGATCGTTTGGAAAACACTATTAACATAATAAGCATCTAAACCAAGAGATTTACCATACGATATTAACTTTTCTAATAGCGCGATTTCTCTTTGTTCATCTCTAATTGGTTTATTGTTCGATATCTTGTATTCAACAACAGAATGACTAATACGGCGCCGCTTTGTTAGTAGTATTAATAATTCAGAATCAATCTCATTGATATCTTTTCGTAATGCCTGTAATGCATCATTAGTCATAGGTATTTCCTCATTCCCAGTTTTAAAATTTATTGCAAAAAAAAACCTCCCATTTGGGAGGCTTGTATTTGTCGCTGACTTTTTTATGTCGTGACTAAACTGCCTCCCTTTTAGGGTGGAGTATAAAAAACATAAAGAAAAATCGAGCATAAATTCGTTTCATACCGTTAATTTAAAAATTAGCGCGTCATAAGTCAATAAATGTTTTAATTATTTTTTGAATATTACTTTTTCTGCTGTGTTAAATGAAATATTTAGAAATTAATCTGCTTGTATATAAAAAAGGTGTTGTTTGGGCTGAGTTTATTTTATATTTAAGGAGTTGATGGCAAAAGCCATTTCTAAAAGCAACTGTATAGGTTTAAATTTGAAGTATAGCCGTTTGCCATATCGTTATGGAAGAAATTCTCTTAGCGTTAAATTATCTGTTTTAATCTCAGTTATTTGTTTAATTGCAGGAATGAGTGTTGCTGTTTTGATGCTTAAATCTGAACGAAAACAATTAATTTTTGAAGAGTATGAGGCATTAAAGACAACGGGAGTAAATTTCATCAGGCAGTTCGATCAAATCATTGATAATAAAATAAAAATAGCGACTAAAGCTAATTTTGTTGTAAAACAGCAATTGTTTGAATATAACTTCATTCAGCCAAATCAAAAGAAAATTGAATTTGATCATTCACAAGATTCAGTGGTCCGAAGTATCGCATTAGATGGTTTATCTGCAGCCTATATTCCACAATCAAGCTTTAACGACTTTTATGAAAAATTATTTTATGATACCGAAGTACTCTGGCAAATTATTTCACCCACATTGACTAGAAATTTTTTCAATTTTTATTTTATTAGCAAAGATAATTTTATTCGAGTATCTCCACCCAATTGGGCTGTTCAATTAGAACCAGATCATCAATTTTCAAATGATCTATTTTATTCCGTTGCATTAGAAGAAAATAATCCGTCAAGAAGCCCTAAATGGACACCTGTTTATTACGATAATATTTGGCATAAATGGATTGTAAGCCTTATCGTTCCTTTATATTACAAAAACGAGTTTTTAGGTATAACAGGGAGTGATTTAATCTTCAGAGATTTAATTAAACACTTTTCAGTATCGGATAAAGAGCAGCAATTTTTTATTTTTAACAAACAAGGCCAAATATTATCTCATCCGTCAATTAATAATTTGATCGAAAAGAAAGAGGGAGGTATGAATCAGTTACTTGAAACAAGCGATTTAATTCCTCAGCATTTAAAAGAATTAGTACAATTAGCTATCAAAAAAGACTTACTTAATTTTCCAAGTTCATTTATTGAAGATAATGAAGTACATATTGTCAATATTCATAAAATAGCATCATTTGATTGGTATATAGGGGTATATAAAAAGCGCTCATCTATTTTATCTGCTTTGGATGAATTAGAAATAAAATTCTTTGGTTTGTTTATAATTTATACTGTTCTAGTGGTTATTTTGTTACATCAATCATTGAATGAATTATTGTTAAAGCGTGTTATTACGCTAGTGCATTCGGTTAATGCTTTTGGCAAAAGTAAAGGTAAATCAAAAGTAGACTTCCCTGAAGCAAATAAAGATGAAATAGGTGCATTAAATGGCGCATTTAAAAACATGTCTGAAGAAATTACCAAACATTTAGATAATTTAGATCAACGCATTATAGAAAAAGAAGAGGCGGAACTAGCCGCAAAACGTCTTATTAAGGCCGTTGAGTTTTCTGGCAGTGCGGTTGTTATAGCTGATTCAGATTTAAATATTGTATATGTAAATCCTAAAATGCCTGAAATGACAGGTTATGAAGAAAAGGAACTGATAGGGTCTTCAATACTTAAGATTATTGCACAAGAGATGCAAATATTAGTAGATGATATAGAATTAGACCTAAAAAGCAGACATTATTGGAGAGGGGATACATTATTTAGGAATATTTACAATAAAGCGATTTGGGTATCTCTGAGTATTTCTCCTATTAGAAATGAAGATAGTTCAATTACTAGTTATGTGGCATGTGCACAAGATATTAGTTTTGTGAAAGAAAGCCAACGTAAAATGGAACAGTTGGCTTATTATGATACATTAACGGGTTTATCAAACCGAGCATTTTTCAGAATGCAGCTAAGAAAATCAATGGCATTAGCAGCAAGAGGGCATTATTCTTTTGCTTTGTTTTATTTTGATTTAGACGAATTTAAACGTATTAATGATACTTTAGGTCATGATGCTGGCGATCAGTTATTACTAGAAGTGGCAAATCGATTAAAGTATAGATTAAGAACAGAAGATACCATTGCAAGGTTGGGTGGTGATGAGTTTGCAGTATTACTCAGTGGTATTAATGATAGAGAAAAAGCGAGAGAAGTCGCAAATACAATTCAAGAGACCTTAAGTAAGCCAATAAAATTAGTTAATGATGAAGTTATTGTTAGCGCCAGCATTGGTATCACGTTAGCCCCACAAGATAGCTCTGAAGAAGACCAATTGTTAAAACACGCTGATTTAGCGATGTATGAAGCAAAAGCAAAAGGTAGAAATACCTATCATTTTTATAACTCTGATCTGAATGCTGCTGCCAAAGAACGCATGTTAATTGAAAATGAGTTAAGGGTTGCATTAAAAGAAAAGCAATTTGAATTGTACTATCAGCCTCAACTTGATAGTAGAACGCGAACTATTGTTGGCTATGAAGCATTGATCCGCTGGTTCCACCCAGTTAAGGGAATGATATCTCCAGATAAGTTTATTCCTATTGCGGAGAGTACAGGAATTATTGTTGAGCTTGGTGAGTGGGTTCTATGGGAAGCATGTCGCTTTGCAAAAAGGCTGGTTGAACAAAATATTGGAAATAATGTTTCAATTAACCTATCAGCAAGACAGTTTAAAGATAGTAATTTAGTCGATATATTATCTCAAATACTAAAGGAAACAGATGCTAGTGCTAATAATGTACATTTAGAATTAACTGAAAGCATGTTAATGGGCGATATAGAGGCCGCTATCGTGCAATTACATGAACTTAAAGCCTTAGGACTTTCTTTATCTATTGATGATTTTGGTACTGGCTTTTCTTCATTGAGTTATTTAAAGCGTTTTCCTGTTGATATTCTTAAAATTGATAGATCTTTTGTAAAAGATATTCCAAAAGATGCAAGTGATATGGCTATTAGTGCTGCCATAATCGCAATGGCGACTAAATTAAAGCTTAACTTAGTCGCTGAAGGTGTTGAAACAGTGGAGCAAATTGAATTTTTAGAACAAAATGGTTGTTATATAGTTCAAGGTTATTATTTTAGTCCTCCTTTACCTGAAAGAAAACTCGAGCATTTTAGAAGTACACTAGAAACTTAAAATATAACGACTACTTTGAATTAGGGTAACGTTTAATTGTTGTAGCTCATATTTGATAACTTAGACTAATCGTACAGTTGATTAGGTCTGCAGAGTTTCGGTTTTTAGATATAACAACGGGGGGTGATATTAGTTGACTTATAAAGACCT
The DNA here is from genome assembly GCF_002276045.1 of Pseudoalteromonas sp. NBT06-2. Taxonomy (GTDB): domain Bacteria; phylum Pseudomonadota; class Gammaproteobacteria; order Enterobacterales; family Alteromonadaceae; genus Pseudoalteromonas. The sequence goes on from NZ_NQMR01000077.1 coordinate 8,604, forward strand.
AAATTATAAATTTCATGCGAAATCAAGATTATAATAAAGATGTAATTCATGAAATTTAAGGTGTTGATACTTACCATCGGACTAATGTATTTGTCTATTTCCCAAAAGTTAAAAGCTGACGAAAATGTTCAATCACAACAGTTAAAAGAATTTAATAACTGGATAAATGAGTTAGATAACAAGGATGAAATTAGTGGCGCATTTTTAATTGCCCGTAAAGGCAAGATAATTTACAGCAAAACTGTTGGTAAAGTACATCCACATCGTAATGATATGATCACATTAGATTCATCATTTAATCTAGGATCGCTCTCCAAACATTTTACAGCAATGGGGATCATGTTATTAAAAAAGCAAAACAAGCTTAAGTATGATGATAAAGTTCAAATACATCTTCCTGAATTTCCATATAAAAATATAACTATCCGACACTTGTTAAACCATACTTCCGGAATGATTAATTATGAAGTCTTAACGGATGAGTTCTGGAATAAAAGGGGCTTTACCAATCAAAATATGATTTATTTAACACCCATCAGCCCAAGCTAGACTTTTCTGCTGGTAGCACTGCTGAATATAGTAACACCGGGTATGTTGTTTTGGCCTATATTATTGAAAAATTATCAAATCAATCACTTGAAGAGTTTTCGAAGTTACATATTTTTAAACCTTTGGGTATGAATAATACTCGGGTTTTTACCATTTTATCCAAAGGCAACACCTTTCCTTCTCGTGTTTATGGACAGTCTAACAATGGTATGGACGATCTATATTATCTTGAAGGAGTAACTGGAGATGGTGCCGTATATTCAACTGCTAACGATTTACTTAAATGGCATAGTGGGTTGCAATCAAATACTCTTCTCTCTAAAGAAGAGCTAAATAAAGCATTTAAACCAACATTATTAAATAATGGTAAATTATCTTATTATGGTTTTGGTTGGTTTTTACATCCACAATCACCCAATATTATTGGTCATGCAGGTAACTGGGTAGGCTTCAATAATGACTATGTACGAAACATTGCTGATGATTCAGTATTAATCATGTTAACTAATAAAGGAGGCGGCGATAACTTTTGGACTCTTCGAGAACGTTTTATACCCAAGCCACTTCAAGATGTGAGGTTCAGGACTGCTGAGCAATTCATGATCTAGGCGCATCTTTGCATTAATGGTTACTCCCTTAAAAAAAGATGGACCGGCAATATGCTCCTGCATTGCTCTAGTACCTACATCCATGCAGGCAACAACGAGCATGATTTGCTCAGAAGTCCCTGTAAGGTTGGTTTATAAATACTTTATGCAGCGTTATTGATTTTGAAAAGGGAATAACCATGTTCTTCAATCAATGCCTTGCCTAAAGCATTTCTAATTCCAACTGAATCCAGCCTCTTGAAGTGGTTTGGGTATATACAAGCTTATGATAAAAACATGGTTATAGATTACTTAGCTTTTTTCGATTAAGTAAGCCGTCCCTATAATCGCACAAGCATTAATAACTACTTTCTTATTTCATTATCTTCTTTTAGAAAAGTATTAACGGCAGCAGTGCTAATTAGGTTGTCTTTTTGATATAGCTCTATTTTTAATTATGTAAGGCATTAATTGAAGATAAAGATGTTCCCTTATCAAAATTAATAACGCAGCATAAACCCTGTTTAAACTCGCTGAGGGGGGCTTCTGAGCAAACTCACTTCATCGTTGTCTTGGTTTTAAAGGTGCTACATTCCACATAAACACGTCTTGAATTGGGCTCGCTCAGATAGCTCTGAAACATGTATATTGAAGTAACATGGGTATAGGCATGTTGCCAAGTTCGGATTATATCATTGCAGATAAAGGCTATGATAGTGAAGTCCTTAGAGAGCAAATACGCGATAAAAATGCCATTCTAGTTATCCCAAGGAAGAGAAATTCCAAGGTAGGTAAATGATGATATCGATTGGTGTTTATATAAATACCCTCATTTAGTTGAGCATGTTTTTGCTCGCCTCAAGCATTACCTAGGCATAGCGACAAGATATGATAAATTAAAAAGAAATTATGAAGGTACACTCGCATTGGCATGCTGCATCATATGGCTGCCAATGCAAGTGGTCAAATTATGAACTTGAAAGATCAACAGACCTTACATGGAACTTCAAATAATTATCATCATTTTTTCTGATTAAGGTATTACTTTGTGTGGATATCTAAGTATTGACGTAAAGTTTTTTCTGAGCCTTATAGTTAATAAAATTATGAGTTGTTTAGTTTGATAGGTAAATAAATCGTTGATGAAATAATGCTTGTGAAGTCATAGAAGTATTGGTGCAGTTTTTTATTGTTAGCGTCAATAAGCTGTTGTTTATTCGGGATTACTTTGGAGGATATGATTATAACAATATTTTTATGATCTGGATATTCAACTAAAGCGACATGGTTAAAAACTTGGCGTATTAACAGTAATATATGCTGTAATTGTGTAGTATTTTTAGGCAGTAAGTTTAAAAAAATCACTCCAGAGATATGTAGTGCTTGCTTTAATTGTTTATAAAACGTGAGTTCAAAGATGCAATTACTATGATCTTGACTGTTAAAAATGTCACATAAAATAACATCAAATATTTGGTTTGTGTTCTTTAAAAATTGTTCAGCTGTTTCAATATTTAAGTTTACTTGTTTAGGTAAGTTAAAATACTTTTGCGCTATTTCAGCAATATCGCTATTTTGTTCTACAGAAGTAATGTTTACGTGTTTATGCTGTAATGCCAGTTCAATAGATCCAACACCCATGCCTAAATTAAGTAAATTTATATTTGTTGATTTCCAAAGTAAAAATAATGTCATAGTTCGGGTATACGGAAATACTAATTCAGTTGGATTGTCTAAATTTACAATCGATTGAAATACTAATGGGGATTGTTGCGTATTTTTAGTTGCTAGCCAGCGGTAATGTTTATATTCTCTTACTTCGGCAATCGTATTTGAAAGCGACTGCTTATAAATTAGCTGGCCTTCATTCACATGAATGTTTAGATGATCCATAAATGAAGACCTATTTTTCTTTACTGTGACATTTAATTTGGCAACTTTACTCGGAAAATTAATATAATTCTATAACTTATATAATTAAAGGGTATAAACTGGCAATTAATAATAAAGCCATTGTAAAGTTAAATACTTTAAGCCTAAGATCACTGGTCAAAAACTTTTTGAGTTGTTGACCTAATACAGTCCAAATTCCAACCGAAGGTAAGTTAATAGTACCAAAAATTGCCCCAACTAGAAGTATGGAATCCATGCTTTTAGTGGGAGAATATACACTAATTGCAGTTAATGCCATGGTCCAGGCTTTTGGATTGACCCATTGAAATATAGCCGCTTGTAAAAATGAAAATGGCTTTGTATTATGAGTTTTTTGATCTTGTATTGGTGCGCTAGTTGCAATTTTATAAGCGAGATATACAAGATATAAAATGCTGGAAACCTTTAATATTTTATAGCTTATTGGATAAATATCAAATATTTGTAATAAACCAGCGCCGACTAAACAGACCATAAATACAAAGCCTAAATTGATACCCAACATATGTGGTATAGTCAGCTTAAAACCAAAGTTTGCACCCGATGACATGAGCATTAAGTTATTTGGTCCAGGTGTAATGGATGAAACAAAGGCAAATGTAGCTAATGCGGTTAATATTTCTATATTCATAAAAACCTCTAGAGGTTATAATTTCTTAATAAAGGACTTAAACAATTATAATTTTTATTTCATTAAATTATCTTGCTTTGTTTCGATAAATACAGGTTTTTACACAACTAATGTTTGAATTAGATAAAATAAGCGCAATAATATTGCGTGAGCTGAAATTGGATGGTCGAATCAGTAATGCGGAATTGGCAAATAGAGTTGGACTTTCGGCTTCAGCATGTTTACGCCGAGTACAGGAGCTTGAGCGTTCAAAAGTTATTAAAGGTTATAGAGCTGTACTCAATCAAACTCAGTTAGGCATAGGTTGTGTTGCTTATGTCACTGTAGGTTTATCAAGTCATACAAAAGATGCACAGTTGGAATTTGAAGGAGCCATAACTTTGTCTCCAGAAGTTAAAGAATGCCATAATATAACAGGTCCTTTTGAATATTTATTACGTGTAGAAACAACAGATTTAATCAGTTATAAAAAATTTCACACTGATGTTTTAGGTACCTCTGCGCATGTCGCATCAATTACAACACATGTTGTAATGGGATCTCCTAAAGATGATCGCGCATAAGTATAAATAAAAAATATTTTAAGGTAGTTTTTTAAAGTTGATAGCAACTTTTCGACCACCTGAGATTTGCTTGTTTTCATACTGCCAACGCATTTTACTGATTATTTTATCAACAAGTTGTAGGCCTAATCCATAACCATAATCTGAGTTTTCCTTATCAAATTCTGCTTTGCCTGTATTGATATTTTCAATTATGAGTATTTGATTTTTAAAACTTAAATGTATTGTGCCTTCGATAGTATATTGAAATGCATTTCGTATTATATTGTTTAAAATTAGTCGAAAAGGAGTCGGAGCTAATTTTAATGATACGTCATCAATATCGTATTGAAGTGAAATCGTTTTACCTTGTAATAAATACTGATTATCTTCAATGAGTTGCTTTATCATATCAGTGATATTGATATCACTTATGATTAATTTTTCGTTTTTATCTTCTCGACTGAGCCATAATAAAGTTTCAGTCATATGTTGCATATTTAAAGCCGCTCGTTTAATACGAGCTATAGAGGTGCGGCTTTTAGGATCTGTTTCACGGCGCTCCATTAATTGTACATTGCTTTTAACTACAGCTATCGGGGTCCTTAATTCATGGCTTGCATGACGTAAAAAAGATTGCTCTTTATCTAGTACTTCACTGATCCTTAACATGGCTTTTTGCTGCTGATTGGCTATGTGTTTCAGCTCTTTAAATTCAAAATCAGGAATGGGGTCAGTGACATTATCTAAGGTTAAATGATCGACCCAAATACCCAGTTGATGCAAAGGTCGCATGGTGCGTTTTAATAAAAAATGAATAAATAAATGCATGATAATTAAGAATAATAAAGCAACGGGCCAAATTAATTTGATCATGTTTTTAATATTGTTTTTACTTAGATCTTGATAAGTTTCTATATCAATTTTTCTGGTTAAATAGAATGTTTTACCATCATTGAGTGGTTGCGCTAATACAAAAATAACTTGCTCGGGCCATGAAATCATATGTCCTTTTAAATTCAATCTTTTACTCAACATTTGGGTTCTTGTCACAGTTTCTAAGTCAGGAAAGTATTGTTTTACCCAGTCAGGCACGATTTTCCAGCTAATATAGCCTTTGAAATGAATTGAATTAGGAATGTCAGGTTGTTGCTTATTGTTATATGCTTTACTGAAACTTTTTGCTTCAAGGTGTAAATCTTGAAAGTTGCCTTCGTCTAAACCATTCACAAAGTAGATATTGATAAGTGCTGTATAGCTGAGTACTACCATGAACGCAATGATAGTATGTGCGGTTATTACATATTTACGAAGTGTTTTATTATTGTTCATTTATAGTTATTGTCACTCATGGCTTTAAAGCAAAACCTTGTCCTGAAATTGTTTTTAATAATTTAGTGTCATCTTCAGAATCTACCTGCTGACGTAATTTAAATATATGTACTTTTAAGCTATTACTATCAGGAATATCATCACCCCAAATAGTACGTGATAATTGTTCTCGACTGATCACTTGTGGAGATTTTCGTAATAATACTTCAAGTAGTTTCCATCCAGTGGGTGATAGTTTTAATTCACGTTGCTGACGCTTGGCTATTTTAGATTCAAAGTCGACAGTTAAGTCTGCGACAGAAAATTGTTGGGATTGACCGCTTTGACGTTTGGCTAATACATTTATACGCGCTATTAACTCTAACATTTCAAAAGGTTTAACCATGTAGTCATCGGTTCCTACTTCAAAACCTGCTAATTTATCTGGTAATGAGTCTCGGGCTGTTAGCATTAATATTGGCATATTAAAGCCAAGATCGCGGACAGATTTACATAAACTTAAGCCATTCATGCGAGGCATATTGATGTCTAAAATTGCCATATCATAGTAATTTTTTTCAATCAGCTGTAATCCAATGACACCATTGGATGCATGGTCACAGCAAATTTCTTCAAGTTCTAGATAGTCAATTATGGTAGCAGCTAAATCTAGGTCATCTTCGACAAGTAGTATATGTGATTTCATTGTATCCAGTTTTTTTATAGTCTTTAAGAAGATGAAACTGTAGCTGTTGTTTAAATGCTACAGCTTCATTAAATCTATTGTGCTGATTTTACTTTAAAAAAGGCAGCATATAATACAGGTACTACACCTAAGGTTAAAATAGTGCCTACACCTAAACCAAAAGCTAAAACGTTAGCCATACCGTAAAATAATGGGTCTTTATTTAGTATTAAAGGTAATAAGCCCATGATAGTCGTCACTGTCGTCATTGTTATGGGTCTTAGCCGTGTCATACACGAGTTAATTACAGCCTGATATTGTTCAACGCCATTGGCAATTTCAATATCAATTCTATCAATTAAAACAATGGCATTATTGATAATAATACCGGCAAGACTATATATACCTAATGTCACCATAAAACCAAAAGGTGCATTCATAATCAATAAACCACTCACAGTACCAATAATTAATAGCGGAATTGTCAATACTATAATTAATGCGCGTCGGTAAGAATTAAATTGGATCACTAATAAAATCAAAATGAAACCTATAACCATAGGCATGCTAGCACCAAGTGCTTTTTGTGCATCGATTGATTGCGTGATTACGCCATCGTATTCAATACTATGATTAACAGGTAAATCAGCTTTGAGTGCTTCAATGTTCTTATCTATTACTTTTTGTAAATCTTGTGCTGTCATCGCAGTATTGGTGGCTTCTACACTCACTGTATTAAACATGTCTTCACGTTGAATTTTAGAATACTGATTTACAGGCACAAAGTCAGCTACTTGAAATAATGGTATTGCAAGCCCTGAAGTATTAGAAAATACTGATGCAGTGCGTAACCTATCTAGGTTAAAACGTTCATTGTCATTTGCTCTAAGTATGATAGGAATGATGTCATCATCTTCTCTAAATTCGGTAATATTGGTACCATTGAAAAAACCTCTCAGTGCAGTAGCTATATCGTCAGATGTCACTCCAGCGCGGCGGGCACGATGTTGATCTATTTTGACCATTACTTTTACAATGCGATTTTCCCAATCGGTTCTAATATTTTTTGTATGCGGTACTTGATGTAAAACATCCATGATTTCCTGTGCTTTGGCATAAATAATGTCTTTATCTGGGCCTTTGACCTGAATTTTGATAGAACTAGAGTCTGATGGTCCTGCAAACATGCGCTTTACACGGCCAAATACGTTTGGGAAATTTTCAATTAAGCCATTATGTAATTTACTGGTCATGACATTTAAGTCAGTACCCGGCTCAACATTTAATACCACAAAACCTTTATTATCTGAAGGATCTTCAGGTGTTAATGTTAATACAAAGCGTGGCCCATTAAATCCGGAGTAGCCTGAATAGCTGGTAATTTCTGGGAAACGTTTTTTATCATCAAGCCAAGAAAACACTTGTTTCATTTGGCGGTCAGTTTCTTTTGCCGAAGTACCATTAGGTAAATCGATATACATCATAATTTGAGTGCGATCTGAATCTGGGAAAAATTGCTTAGATACAAATTTAAAACCAGATATTGAGATTATTAATAAAACCAACATAGCAACCATAAAGAGTGTTTTATGCTTTAAAACCCAATGTAAAAACGTTTCATATTTCTGATAAAATAGGCTGTTTTGTGATTCATTTTTTTTACTCGAATTGCTTATTTCTTTTTTGATGAAAAAATAACATAAAGTTGGGGTTACACATAAAGCTAATACCCAACTGGTTAAAAGTGTGATTAAAATGACCAGAGAAATAGCTCGGGTAAACTCTCCAGCAACGTGTTCAGCTAATATAAGAGGTAAGAAAAAAAATATTGTTGTCGCTGATGAGCTTAATAATGGTAACGCGAGTTCCTTACCGCCTTGACACATAGCATCAAAACGATCTTGGCCATTTTCTAACCGACGTTTAAAATCTTCAGCGACAACAATACCGTTATCTACCAATAAGCCTAAAGCAATGATCAAAGTCGCTAAGCTCATTTTTTCTAAAACCATACCGCTGTATTGCATTATAGCTAGAGTTGTTAACATAACAAAAGGAACGATAGAACCTACAATTAAGCCTGTTCTCATGCCTAAAAAGAAAATCACCACAACTAAAACTATTGCAAGAGTTTGTAATACGTTGATTGATACACCTCTTACAGTACGTTCAACTTGTTCGGCTTGATAGGTCGCGATATTAATATTATAGCCAATAGGTAAAGTACTTTGCACCGCTGCAATTTTGGCTTTAACCCTTGGCGCATATTCTAATAAATTAAAGTTAGGCAGCATGGCTATCGCAAGCATAATTGCAGGTTTACCATTAAAATAAGCAGGTTGGTGGGGTGGATCAATATAATCACGTTTAAGGGATACTATATCTTTTAGTGCGATTGTATCTCCAGTACCGGGGATCGAAATATGAGTATTGCCTATCTCTGTAATTGAATTGAAATTACCCGTTGGTTCTATCACAAAAGATTTTGCTCCAGTATCTATTCGACCACCTGGGCTGATGATATTTTGTTTTTGTAAAGCGCTAATAATTGCTTGAGGTGAAATGCCTAATTGAGATAACTTAGCGGAGCTTGCTTCTAAAAAAATACGCTCATCTTGTATGCCTAAAATATCTACTTTTTTAGTGCCAGTAACAGAATAAATATGATCACGTAAATGTTTTGCAATATCATGTGATTCACCCATGGTAAAGCCATCCGCAGTTATGGCTAAAGTGACAACGGAAACATCACCAAATGAGTCGTTTACAAAAGGTGTACGTGTCCCGTCAGGCAGGTTAGCCTCAGCTTGTTTTACTTTATTACGTAAATCTTGCCAGATATTATCTAAATTAAAATATCTATCATAAATTTCAACATGTATTACCGATTGACCCGTAGTCGATGTTGATGTCAGTTTTTCTACTTCTGGAATTTTTCGAATTTCTTTTTCTAACGTGCGAGTAATTAATTGCTCTACGCGCTCAGGCGCCATACCAGGATATGAGGTTGTCACTATGGCATTACGGATTGTGATAGAGGGATCTTCTTGCGCAGGTAAAGTAAAGTACGCAAAAAGGCCATTGATCAGTAACAATGCTAAAACCATCAAAACGGATTTTCGATAAGTAAAAGCGATTTGAGTTAAATTCATTTTCAAGCCTCAATTATCAAAAATTAGTTAAATTGTTTTACATGTTTATCAAGTAAACGTACGTTTTGGCCATCCCGTAAAAAACTGACGCCAGCCGTTGCAATAATTTCACCCACTTTTAATCCTGATGAAATCATCACTTGGTTATCTATGATGTTTTCTGTTTGAATGGGTCGTTTTGAAATTGTTTGTGTTTTTTCATCATAAACAAATACATAAGTTTTTTGACCTGAACCCGCACCGATAGCTGACAGTGGTAAGCGAAATGTTTGGCCACGATAACCTGTACGACCAACACCTTCAAATGTAAAGTCGACTTCCGCTGTCATACCTGCTCTTAGCCCAACTACTGATGAATCAATAAGCACTGTCACTGGAAAAGCATTGGCAGTTTGTGCTCGAGTACCAATTTCGGTTACTGTGCCATCACCAATTAAATTAGAAAATGCAGGGTAGTGTATTTGCATTTTATTACCGGTTGATAAATCGCGAATTAATGTTTCAGGTACCATTATTTGTACTTCTAAACCATCTTCACCTTCAATTTCAAATACAGTTTGACCTGGCGTAATTTGCATTGATGGTTCTATGCTACGCTTGGTAATACGTCCGTTATATGGGGCTTTTAATTGGCTATCATTTAAATCTTTAGTTGAGATATCTAATTGCGTTTTTGCTAAGTTTACAGCACTGGAGGCTGATTGAAATGCCGCTTGTGCATTATCAAAGCCAGACTTTGAGACGAGTCCTTGTTTAGATAACTCGGTATAACGTTGAAATTCATTTTTAGCTTCGACTAATGCAGATTTTGCTTTTTGTAAATTAGCGTGTGATGACTGCTGGCTGAAAATAAAGCTACGTTTATCTAGTGTGGCTAAGATATCACCTCGTGTGACTGCATCACCCAATTTTACTTTTACAGAATCTACCTTGCCGCCTACCTGAAAGCTTAAGTTAGTGGCCTCAACGGGTTGAATAATACCAGATAAACGTCTTATTTGATCTAAGTTGCTTAATTGTACTTGAGTCCAAGCAATCGGTCTGATCACTCGCTCTTGAGTGACTTCAGGTTTACTACAACCGGTAAGTCCGATTATAAGTATAAATAAGGTTAGGCAAGCACGCATAAAGCTTTCTCCGTTTATATGGTATTAACTGAATAAGTGTAGATTAAAATTGTCTTTATAATTCAGTTGGTATGCAGCTGTTTAATATTAAATTGGGCTTAGTATAAACAAAGTAAGGTTATGGGAGGGTTAAACTTGGAATTAATTACATAGTTAATTATATCAACATATTATTTGTAAGTAAGATTATCAATCCAAATTAAAAACTTTTTCACATTAATATTTTCTAGTTTATTTTTAGCGATAACTAGCCAATGATAATTGCCTAAATTTACGGCACCTGAAAAAGGTTGGATTAACCTTCCTTCATTGATATCTTGAGCGGCTAACTTTTCACTGACTAAGGCAATACCTTGGCCACTCATTGCTGCCCGGAGTAAAATATCTGCGCTTGAAAATCGAGGACCCTTACTTGGATTTATATTTAATACATTATTTTCTTTAAACCATAAATTCCAACATATATTTGGGTCTTGATCATGCAATAAGGTATGTTTAGCAAGATCTTTGGGAGAGTCTAGCTTAATTGACTGCTTCAAAAGTAGCGGACTGCATACAGTAATTAGTTTGTCCTGCATTAATGGTATGCAGTGATATTCAGGCCAAGGCCCTTTACCCATTCTAATTGCGATATCAATATTCGTATGATTAAAATTTATTTGTTGCTGATCAAGAGAAAGCCAAACTTCAACATCGCTATACTGTTTATAAAAATTGCTCAGTTGTTCTGTTAGCCATTTACTTGCAAATGAATGTGTTGTGGCAATGCCTAACATGTTCGATGTTTTAACATTTTGAATATTATTAGTACCTTCATGGATGAGATCTAATGCCGCTGAAATTGTTTGTATATAGTTATTGCCATTAGTATTGAGTTTAAGGTTTCTTTGACTGCGATCAAATAAAGTTATACCTAACCAATGTTCTAATTGTTTAACATGTCGACTTACTGCGCCATGAGTTACATGCAGCTCTTTACTTGCTTTTTGGGCGCTACCTAAACGAGCGACAGCTTCAAATGCGCGTAATGCATTTAATGGAGGGAGTTTTCTCATATGTTAAATAAAGTCACGGGTAAGTGATTTTATTATCCTTTTATATCACTTAAATAGCCATATTAGATTGATAAATAATTCATACATAAGACAGTTTAACAGAGCGTAGCGAAAATCTCGGGGGCTTGTCCCTGTGCTGTATAGTGTTGACTGGGCGAAGCCTAGTTAACACTATACAGCACAGGCTTTTCAAGGTTTTGGACTATCTTAAAACTAGGTCGCTTGAGGCCGAGATTTTTATAATGGTGTTTATAAAGCCGGATTTGTACAAAACCAAGCAGCGTATGATATAGCTATAAAACCGATATTCAGTCTATTAACAAAGCTTGAAGATATGTTAAACAAGCAGCGATTTTTGTTAGGGGAGATGATTTCTGAATCTGACTGCCGTTTATTTGTTACTTTAGTTCGGTTTGATATCGATTATTTTATTTATATACCCAAGCCACTTCAAGATGTGAGGTTCAGGACTGCTGAGCAATTCATGATCTAGGCGCATCTTTGCATTAATGGTTACTCCCTTAAAAAAAGATGGACCGGCAATATGCTCCTGCATTGCTCTAGTACCTACATCCATGCAGGCAACAACGAGCATGATTTGCTCAGAAGTCCCTGTAAGGTTGGTTTATAAATACTTTATGCAGCGTTATTGATTTTGAAAAGGGAATAACCATGTTCTTCAATCAATGCCTTGCCTAAAGCATTTCTAATTCCAACTGAATCCTGCATCTTGAAGTGGTTTGGGTATAGTAGATGCTCAAAAAGTCGATTAGTCGATTAGTTGATTATCTCATTTTATGGGTTTATACCCGTGATTTATATAGTTGGAATGGCATTAAAGATACGATATATTTTAATGCCATTCATTTAAGCAACTTCAAACAAGAGCAGATAGTTTCAGTAATGCCAAGTATTGATTGGTTCAAAGTACATGACCGAAATGAATTAGGCACAGTGAAAGCGTATTTAAATAATGGAAATATAATAGAGATAAATTGATAGGGTTAGTCGATATCATGACCAAAGATGAGCTATTATTATTGGTCGTGAAATTTAAATTACCCAAGAGAAATACATGTCATTTTCATGTGTTTTAGGGCTAAAAGTATGTCATTGTGTGTCTATGTTTTGCAAGAGATTTCAGCTAAGCTACTTATCCTATTTCGCAGTGATTCACCGAAAAATTTCTTTTTTAATTCTTTAAGCATGCTAGTTTTTAGTCAATATTTTTCATTTGTTAAATCGAAATTTTGGTTGGAGATTGAAATGAAATTGATTTCAGCAGCGTTAAAAAATCCAGCAGCAGTTGCGGTAATTGTGGCACTTATTTTGTTGGTTGGCGTATTAAGTTTATTTAAATTACCAATACAATTATTCCCTGATATAGAGCGGCCTCGCATTGCGATACAAACCCAATGGCGTGCGGCTTCCCCTAAAGAAGTTGAATCAGAAATCCTAGAGCCGCAAGAACAAGTATTAAAAGGCATTCCAGGTTTACGTTCAATGAATGCGTTTGCTAATCAGGGCGGGGGCTTTATCAATTTGGTATTTGGTGTTGAAACTGAGATGGAACAAACGCTTATTGAAGTGATCAGCCGTATGACTCGAGTACAAAGTCAACCAAGAGATGCTTTACCACCGCGTATTATGCTAGGAGGTTTTGGTGGTAATAACCCTGCGTTAACCTGGTTTTTCTTACAGGCGTTACCGGGAAATGATAAATCAATCAGTGATTATATTGATTTTACCGATGATGTTATTCGACCCAGGCTTGAGTCTATAAATGGGGTGGCAGGAGTTCAAACTTTTTCAGAGCAAAATCGAGAAGAATTACAAATAAGGTTCGACCCAATAAAAGTAGCCCAATATGGTATTCAAATACCGCAATTGATTTCATTGGTGTCGGCTAGCAATGATATCTCAGGTGGATTTATTGATGTTGGGCGTCGTCAGTATACGCTACGCTTTAATGGTAAATATGAAGTTGATGAATTATCAGATTTAATTTTAGAATCAAGAAATTTTAGTAATATACGTTTAGGTGACGTGGCAACAATCTCAGTCACTCGTCAAGATCGCCAACAATTGGCTATTCAAAATGGTAACCCTGCATTTTCATTTCGTATCGATAAAGCGAATGGCGCAAATGTACTTGAAACATTAAATAAAGTAAAACAAGAAGTCGTCTTAATAAATCAAGAAGTACTTGCTGATAAACAACTTGTGATGGTGCAATCATTTGATGCTTCGGTTTTTATTTATCGCGCGATTAATTTAGTAACAAGTAACTTATTTGCCGGAATCATTCTATCTTTAGCCGTTTTATGGTTGTTTATTCGCCGAATGAAAGCGACTTTAATCATTGCGACAGCCATTCCAATTAGTTTATTTTCTACTTTTATCGTATTACAGATCACGGGTCGTTCACTTAATGTTATTTCTCTTGCTGGCTTAGCGTTTGCAGTGGGAATGGTTCTCGATGCAGCAATTGTGGTACTTGAAAATATTTTAAGAATGCGTGAACAAGGTCATGATAATCACAAAAGTGCAGAGTTGGGATCTAAACAAGTTTGGGGCGCACTTTTAGCTTCTACTGCAACAACGGTTGCCATATTTTTACCTGTATTCTTTTTAAAAGATATAGAAGGTCAATTATTTGGAGATTTGGCGCTAACGATTGCGATAGCAGTCTCTGTATCTTTATTGGTTGCAGCTGTTTTATTACCTGTATTAACTAAGTATTTTTTACATGAACGCAATATAGTAGACCCTAATCAAGCCTTATGGCATAAAATAACAACTTTGGTTATGTCTATTACGAATACATCAATTAAACGCTTAGTCCTTGCTACTGTTATGCTCGTGCTACCCGTTGCGATCACCTATATTGCTATGCCTAAATTAGACTACTTACCTCCAGTAAAACGTGATGCAGTTGATGCTAATTTAAGTTTTCCCCCAGGGGCGAATGTTAAAACTTTAGAAAAAGAAGTTATTAATCCTATTGTAGAGCGTTTAAAGCCATATATGGATGGTACAAAAGAACCCGCACTTAAGAATTATTATATATTTAGTGGTTCAGGTGGTGGCAATATAGGTATTAGAGCCAAAGATCAATCTAAGGTAGATGAATTACTTGATGTAGTTAAAAATGAAATATTAATCGATCTACCAGATACCACTGCATTTGTGCGTCAAGGTAATTTATTTGGTGGTTTTGGTGGTGGTCGAAGTGTGCAAATGCACCTTCAATCTAAAGATAGCAAGGCATTACAGCAAGTTGCTAAACAGACATTACAATGGGTAAAAGATGCCATACCAGATGTTAGTGTTTGGGCTAATCCGGGGCTTGAAATGGCTGAACCTGAAATTAGATTAACACCCAATGATAGGAATATTTTAGAGCAAGGTTGGGATCGCACAGATGTAGGTCGTGTCGTGCGTACTTTAGGTGATGGTTTATACGTTGGAGAATATTTTAATGGTACCAAACGCCTAAATATGATTTTACGTGCTGATGGTTGGAGCGACCCTGATTCATTGGCTGATGTGCCTATCGTAACTGGAAATGGCACAATTAATCAGCTATCTGATCTAGTTACTATTGATAGAACGGCTGGACCTTCTCGTTTAACAAGGATTGATGGTAACCGTACCATTAGCATTAATATTAATCCGCCACAAGGTTGGTCTTTAGAAGAAACAATCGCTGTACTTAAAGAGCAAGTAGCACCAAAAGTTGCGCAAGTAATGCCTACGGATGGCAATATTATTTATGGTGGTAGTGCAGATCAGCTTGAAAAAGCCATCGTTATAATGAGCGAAAATTTTGCATTTGCATTAGTGATTTTATTTCTATTAATGGCAGCTTTATTTCGTTCAGTGAAAGACAGTGCTTTAGTGGTGATCACAATTCCTTTAGCAACTGTTGGTGGTATTTTAGCATTGCAATTATTAAATCTATTTGTATTTCAACCATTAGACTTG
This sequence comes from Pseudoalteromonas sp. NBT06-2, assembly GCF_002276045.1. Classification (GTDB taxonomy): domain Bacteria; phylum Pseudomonadota; class Gammaproteobacteria; order Enterobacterales; family Alteromonadaceae; genus Pseudoalteromonas. The sequence continues at coordinate 24,162 of NZ_NQMR01000077.1, forward strand.
TTGACCATGATAGGATTTGTGATTTTGTTAGGTTTAGTTGTTAATAATGCGATTTTATTAGTACATCAAACACGTTTAGCTCAGCAAAATGGATTAAGTCGTGAATTAGCAATTCAACAATCACTCAAATTACGTTTAAGACCCATATTTATGAGTACAGCTACCAGCTTTTTTGGCATGTTACCTTTATTACTTGTACCAGGTGCTGGCAATGTTATTTATCGAGGTTTAGCGGGGGTTATTGTTGGGGGGTTAGCTGTAAGCACTATTTTTACAATTGTACTTTTACCATGTTTATTAAGACTCAGCGCAAAAGACTTTGGTTTTAATAGAAAATTAAAAAATGATTCGAATTTAGTACCTGCATCAAATGTTGTTGCTAACAAATAATTTAAGGAATTTTTAATGAATAAATTAACTTTAAGCTTAGGTTTTATAATTGCAGGGATGTTAACAAGCACTATGGTAGTCTCTGCTGATGAAAAAGATGCCAAACTGGTTACGGTTCAAACAGTGAAGAATGAGCAAGTTAATCCAACAACTTGGCTACCTGGTAATGTGATTAGTAGAACTAACGCACCTATTTCTGCTGAACAAATAGGGCTGCTATTATGGGTTGAAGATATAGGGGCTAAAGTTGAAAAAGGGCAAGTAATTGCATCAATCGATAACCGACATTTAAAATTACAATTAACTAAAAGGCAAGCGCAGCTTAGGCAGCACCAAGTAGAAGCCGATTACTTGTTAAAGCAAAAACAACGCATGTCTAAACTCAATAAAATGAATAATACAGCATTAAGTGAACTTGAACGTATCACGAAAGATTTAGTAATAGCACAAAATGAAGTGTTAGTATTAAGTTCTCAAATAGCGCAAACACAATTAGCTATAGAAAAAAACCATATTAAAGCGCCTTTTAGCGGTAGTATAAGCAAACGCTTTGTTAATATTGGTGAGTTAATTTCTGTGGGACGCCCTTTGGTGCAATTAGTAGATACACACCATTTAGATATTAAGATTGCGGCACCAATAAGTATCGCTCCTTACTTACAAGTAGATAGCAAGGTATTGGTTAAATGGCAGCAACACTTAATTGAATTATCTGTAAGGACTTGGAGTCAAGCAGGCAACCCGTTATCTCGTACTTTTGATGTACATTTATCTGCAGATGGCTTAAACCTTGTTTCTGGTGCTGCTGTGATGGTGTCTTTACCAAAAAGCGCGACGAAAATGGCAACTTTAGTACCAAGAGATGCCTTAATCGTAAGAGAAAAAGAGACATTTATTTTAACGGTAGATGAAAATGATGAAGCCCAAAAAATTAATGTATTAGTTGGCTTAGGAATTGGTGAATGGGTATCTGTTTCTGGAAATATTAATGCAGGTGAAGATGTTATTATTCGTGGTGCTGAGCGATTACAATCGGGAGATAAAATTAGACGTCAGAAGGATTTAGTCGCAAACAGATAAGGTGAATTAAAATATAAAATGAATAAGCGTGGCTCAGCATGATTGCATTTGTTTAATGAAAGGATAAAGTAAATAGATCTAGATAAATTAAAACTACACCTAATATCTTGCTGTGATATTGAATCGAAGAGTCAAAAAGACGCACAAGCGCCTTTTTGATGATGAAACCTTATTTTATAAGGCTTCGATAGTTGCAACTGCTTGGCTAAATGCAGACAAATCAAGCTCTAGGCATTCACCTTCTTCTTGCCAATTAACACCTACGATAACACCATCGTCATTTAAATCTTCAACCCAAAACTCAAGCCATTCAGCCACTGATATTTCAGCAGGAATATAGTTTTTCCACTCGTCTACGCAGTGCCGTTGAGCAAATTCAGTACTTGACCAAATAGGCATTACATCTGCATTTTCAAAGTTAATAGAATCCAAAACAACCCAGTCTTCACTTTCTTTGTCTTGTAGCGCCCAAAGTATTTGTGTTGGTTTAATATCGGCTAAAAAGGTGCTTAGTATTTGGTTGCTATCTTTCATGGTTGGCTCGTTTAAATATTATTAATGACAGGATTATACTGGGAAGTGTTTTAATGAACAAATTAATAAAAGATTACATAGTTAGAGCTTTAAAAATAACAGGTTTTCTTTGATAATGAGAAAAATTAGTTAAATAGGAATAATTGCATGATACGTACTCCCATAATGGCATTTTGGGCGCTGGTTTTGGTTAACTTGATATGGGGTATTGGCTTTGTAGTTGTTGATGACGCCATTGAAATAATGCCTGTAAATACTTTTAATACCTTTAGGTTTGGCGTTGCAACTTTAGCTTTATTACCTTTACTTTTTATGATGAAAAAACAGAATAAAAGTGAGTTTAACTATACCAATTCCCAATTATTCAGATCTGGTTTTGGTTTAGGTTTGTTGTTGTTCTTAGGTTTTTCATTACAAACGCAAGGATTATTGTATACCAGTGTCTCTAATACCGGTTTTATTACAGGGATGTGTGTGCCTTTAGTGCCTATTATTGGCTTTTTACTGTTTAAAATTAAAGTAGGAAAAGAAATTTGGTTAAGTGTTGTAACAGCATCTATTGGTTTATATTTTTTAACCATGGGAGACAAGTTGGAGTTTAATAAGGGAGATGTTTTAGTTGCAGTTAGTGCGGTGTGTTATGCCAGTCATATTTCTATGATGGCCAAATATGGAGGTCGTTTTGCTGTTATTCCACTTAGTATTTTACAATTAGGTGCAGTGACTTGTTACAGTGCAATAGCTGCATTATTTGAAATGAATACTGCTGCCAGCGAAAGTTATATGAGCTTAATAGATCAACTCAACAATAAAAATGTAATCGCTGCTATTTTGTATTCAGCATTGTTAGCGAGTGCTTTTGCATATTGGGCTCAAACATCAAGCCAAAGACTAATTAAGCCACATAAAGTGGCATTGATTTTTGCTTTAGAGCCTATATTTGCACATATTGCAGCTTATTTTATATTAGATGAACATTTAGGTTACAAAGGTTGGATCGGTGCGAGTTTAATCATTGTTGGTATGTTGTATTCGGAATTAGGCGGTCGTCGTAAAACAAAGATTCAAGCTTTAGATCAAATGGCTGCCCCCATTGATAAGTAATTAGACTATAGTTTATTAACTTATAATTTAGAACATTATTTACAAGCCAAGGAATAACATGGATAAGTTTTTAGCTATTGCGATTAAAGAAGCTAAGTCAGGACTTGATGAAGGAGGGATCCCAATAGGTTCAGTTTTAGTCATTAATGATGAAGTTGTGGCACAAGGGCATAACAAAAGAGTTCAAAAAGGAAGTTCAGTCTTACATGCAGAAATGGACTGCTTAGAAAATGGAGGTCGAATTAAAGCAAATGAATATAAACAAGCAACTTTATATTCAACTTTATCACCCTGCGACATGTGTACTGGCGCTGTTTTATTGTATGGCATACCTAAAGTCGTAATCGGTGAAAATCATACATTTAAAGGACCAGAAGAATACTTGAAATCACGAGGGGTTGAGGTTGTTAATTTAGATAGTCAGTTGTGTAAAGACCTTATGTCGCAATTTATTGATGATAAGCCCGAATTATGGAATGAAGATATTGGTGAATAATTCCAACCTGAGCCACAAGATATGTCTAAACAGGCTCTGACTTTAAAGCATTTTTTATATCCGCTAAATATAACTTCAATACAAGGGAAGGGTTATTAATGACTTTACCCTTTAATTGTTAAATTAAAATCCTGTGCTAATTTTAATAAATAAATATTTTTATATTTTTGAAGATATCTAGGGGCTGTTGATCTTTCGAGATTACTTTTGCAGCGAATTGTTGGGCATTTATACAAGGCAAAGGCTTTGTCATGTGGTTGTTCCACATAAAAAGGCGATAACGCCGTAAAAATGCCCAACAAACGCTGTCCGAAGGATTCGGCTAAAAGCATTTTATTCTTTATTGAGTCGTATTAACTTAGAATGACTAGGCTACACACTACTCGCCGCGACTAAAATGCTTTTATCTCGAACAAAATTTAACCCTGAAAGATCAACACCCCCTAGTAAAACTAACCTTCAGGAAATTATATGTACTTAAATTTTAAGATGTCGAAATATTATTTATTATTTTTTTTATTGCTTATATTTATATGTTTTCAAGTTGAGGCTTTAAGTAAAAAACAAGTATTGTCAGAATTAAGCCAGTTAATAAAAAAGAAACAATATAGACAAGCTTTAGTATTTTCAGATGAATATATTTTTGATTATGCAGGTGAACCTACATTTGACTTCTTGATCGGAATTGCAGCAGTAAAATCTGGCAATTATCAACAAGCTGTTTTTGCTCTAGAACGAACTGTAATAGTCAAACCAAAGTGGAAATTAGCGCGCTTTAATTTAGCTAAATCTTACTTTTATATTGATAATTTATTGGCTGCAAAAAATGAGTTAAATAAATTATACCCTTTAGTATCAGATGATAAATTCAAACAAACTATTTCAGTATTCTTAGATAGGATTGAACAATCATTATTAAATAAACAAAAGCAAATAAAACAGCTTGTTGGTTTCTCGATTGGTCATGATAGTAATATTAACAGTGGAGCTATTTTAGACGAATTTAAATCTCCTCTTTTAAATCAACCGATTAAATTATCCCAGGAGAATCAAAAAACTTCAGATGAAGCTTTATATTTGAATTATCAATTACGGTATCAAACTCCAATTAATCAAAATAAATTGATAATAAGTGAAATTGCGCTATTTCATACTGATTATAAGGAAAGTGAAAATAACAAATTTCAAAGTAGTATTGCTCAAATCTCTGCTACATATCAAGATGATTGGTTTTGGAGTACATTTCAAATAGGGGCTTATTTAAGGCCATTATTGCTTGATTCTGCTATGTATCGAAATCAATATGGATTAGAGATAAACCTCATAATACCTTTTGATAAAAAAATAAATTTTTCTTTGCTAGCAGGTATCGGTGATTCAGTGTATTCAGAGCTGAATGATCTCGATTCTAAAGATCAGTTTATTGGTATGAGTGCGCAATATAGTGAAGGGCCATTTTGGCATCAAATACAAGGGAGTGTGAGTAAAATCGACGCAACTTCTCATGAGAGCGACTATAATTCTTATAAGTTGTACTTACTACAATATCAAACGAGTTATATTGTTTCTCAATATCATCAAATTAATTTTTTATTTCAATATCAAGATTATAATTATAAAGGTGTTCATCCATTCTGGCTAGAAATAAGAGATGAGGCTTTATATAGAGGTAGCTTAAGTTGGCGTTATTATTTTGAAGATAATTGGACTTGGCAATTAAGTCTAAAACATGCACAAAAGCAAAGTAACTTACCCATATATGAGTATGACAGGAACGAAATTTCACTTGGACTCATGAAGCAATTTTAAAGGTTTTAAGATGAATAATCGCATTAAAAATAAACTTTTTTTTATATTTACCTTTTGTATTGTTTTAACGGCTCCGATTGACGTTTTGGCAAGTAAACCCGCGGGTAAAACGATAATTGCAAAAGGAAAAGTTAATGCAATACAAGTAGGTACAACAATTCAACGAAAGTTGAAAAGACGTGCTCCTATATTTGATGTGGATTTGGTAAAAACAGATGTGAATAGTCAAACTCAGTTCAAAATGCTTGATGGTGGCATGGTTGCTTTAAAAGAGAATAGTGAATTATTGATCTCAGAATATGAGTTTAATGTAGCTGATAAAACGGGCTCTGTAACTATGGAACTGATTAAAGGGGGATTAAGATCTGTAACAGGTGCGATTAAATCAGAGAAAGGAAATTATAAATTAAAAACGCCTATTGGGAGTATTGGCATACGTGGAACGCATTATGAAATAGAAATTATCAATGGTGAGCTTTTAATTGCTGTATGGAAAGGTGTTGTTGATATTAATATTGATGTAGGAGTAAATGAACAAAATATATCCTTAGGGGAAGGAAAAGATTTTTCTTATGCAAAAATAGACGAAGTAGGTGAGGTAACAGAATTACTTTTACCTCCTGATAATTTTAATGAAGGCCATAGTTCAGATCCCCAGTCAGATAGTGAAGATGATTTAGCAGTTCAAGAGAATGATATTGAAACACAAGATGATAATTCACAATCAGAACTTGTTATTGAAGTTTCTGAGAATGTTGCAGTAATTGAAAATCCAGATGTTGAAGAGAGTGATTGGATCCCTGAGCCAGCTATGGAAGAGTTAGAATTAATAGTTGAACCTTTTCAAGATGAAGTTGATGTGTTGGTCCCTCCGAATAATTTAGCTGAACTGATTTTAGAAAAAACAGGTTCAGTTACTTACGATAATATTAGTGAAGTGGCTGTAAATAGTAGCTTAGGCCAAATATCAAATTTCCAAGCAAGTATGACAATTAATTTTGATAACGGTACTATTCCAACTGGACATCTGGTTTTTGATGATGCTCTTGGAGAGTGGTTTGCTGCATTTAATGGCATTATAAATGTAGACTCATTTGAAATGAACATTAATTTTGCTTCTCATGGAAATAATAAAGCTGATGGGGATATTGAGGCTTTTTTTCTTAATGATTTGAACCATACTTTAACAAACTTTAGTTTGTATGAAATAGATAATAAAGATGTAACCGCAAATGGGAGTTTTAGAGTAGATAATGTGAATATAAAATAATGGGAGGAATTATGAGGAGTCCATTAACAAAATTGCTTTCAATATTTTTTTGTAGCTTAGCTTTGAGCAGTTGCGGTGAGTCAAATGATGAGAAAGTAGTCAACTCATATATAGACATTATTCAACCGGAAGAGCCAAATGAAGTAATCTCAAGTAATCAAATTGTTCAGTTTAATTATATACAGAGTTCTAATAAACAAGTTTATAAATCACCTAAAGTTCAAACAAATACATTTTCGAACTCCAGTGGTTCATTTCGATTACCACTCAGTAATCAACAGTTAAATAGCAATCTCACAGCTTCAATAGATGTATCTGATCCCGATGGGATAAATTCGGTATATATTGGTTTCCCAAATAGCCCGGAAGCTTATATTTTATGCGAATCTCAGTGTGGAACACAATTTCATAAAACCATCACAGGCATTAACCCTCTTGATTTTGAGCAAATTTCAGGGGAGTTAAGGTTAGAATTATGGATTGATGACAGTCAAAATAACCGTGTTTTAGTTAATAACGTAAACTTCATTTGGCAAGCAACTTTTATTTCTGGATTCAACGCAATTAGATCTAGTCGAAATATAGATTTTAGTTGGCAAGGGCTTAGTGGTTACTTGAGATATAACATTTACATATCTTCTATTGCAGGAGTAAACCATGAAAACTATCAAACTTTAGCTGGTGGACAAGCATTTTTAGCACTTAAAAAACCAGAGTTAGCTTTTGAGGTTCAAAATGATAGTAAAGTTTTTTTTAGCATTGTTACAGGGGTTGATGGCTCAGGAGAAAGTGCTTTTAGTGAAGAGATGAAAGTGTCAGCTCTCAATGGTGCCGTTGATTTAGCACCAATAGCAGAAAATGATTTTTTTTCTGTTAATGAAGATACAGAATTAGTTGGAAATTTGGTTGGAAATGATACGGATTTAGAAGATGGAGCTGTCATTATTAACCCAACACCTATTGTATTTCCAAATAATGGGGTTTTAACAATTAATCAAGACGGTAGTTTTCTATATGAACCTACTATCGACTTTAATGGTAGAGATATTTTTACCTATGAGGTATCTGATGAGTTAGGGCAAACAAATACCGCACTAGCAGTGATATCAATATTAGCTACGAATGATGAACCGGAATCGTCATATAATAATTTTAACTTGGAAGGAGTAATAAAGAAGCAATTTAAAGCGAATATAAAGAGTCAATCAAATGCCATTTTAGATATACCTGCACCTGGATTACTTATTAATGATCTGGATATTGATAGTGAAAATTTAATATTGATGACTACACCACAAGTTTCCCCTAGTAAGGGGGTTTTAGCATTAAATGAAGACGGTAGTTTTACTTACACTGCTAATGAAGGAGTACAAGGCTCTGATAGTTTTACTTATCAAGTAACTGATGGCCAAGGGGGCATTGCACAGTCAAATGTCATAATTACAATAAATGGGGGGAGTTTCCCACCAGTAGCTGCTAATGACAAATATGTTACAGAGCAAGATCAAACATTAATTGTAAATAACAGTAGCCCTCACTTATTTTCCATTATTTCCAATGATTTTGATAATGATTTAAATGACACTTTAGCTATCAGTGAAAATCTTATTAGAGGTCCATTTCATGGCACTTTAAATTTAAGCTCTGATGGTACTTTTAGTTACTTTCCTCGTTCAGGATATTACGGCGTTGATAGCTTTATTTATGAAATTACAGACTTGCAAGGCAACACAGCTCAGGCTGGTGTTATTATTACCGTAAATAGAAAAAATACAGCACCTATAACCACGAAAGATAGTTATTTTATTGATGAAGACTTAGTTTTGTTTGTAGATGCTAATCAAGGTGTATTAGCAAATGATATTGATATTGATTTAGATGTATTAAAAATCAACACAAGCTCATTGTTATCACCTGCTCAGGGTCACTTAATTATGGCTACTGATGGTAGTTTTGAATATACACCTAATGCAAATTATTTTGGTACAGATACGTTTCAATACCAGGTTGTTGATGAGTTAGGTCTAATTTCAATTGAAACCGTTACAATTGAGGTGAAGAGTATCAATGATTTACCTATTGCTAATGATGATAGGGCACAGACTTTCAGTAATACCCCTGTGAATATAAATGTATTAGCAAATGATAGTGATGTTGACAATGATACTTTAACCGTTATAGGTGCAGACGTAATTAAGGGAGGTGTAGAGATCACTCAGGAGAATACTTTAGTTTATAATCCTGAAACAGATTTTGAAGGTGAAATTGAAATAGTTTATACCGTTTCAGATAATTCGGGAGGAGAAGCACAAGGAAAAGTGCTTGTTTCTATAAATAATAGTAATAATGCGCCAATTGCTTTCGATGATATATTCGCCTTAACCGAAGATTCATTAATGGTTATAAGTGTGCCTGGGTTGTTAAATAATGATACAGATGCAGATGGTGATATATTATCTGTAAATACGACTGCTTTCACAAATGTATCGAATGGTATTGTTACCTTGTCAACAGATGGGAGTTTTAGTTATCAACCTAATGAAAATTTCTTTGGTTCAGATAGCTTTGAGTATGAAGTAATTGATGGTGAAGGGGGAACTGATATTGGTAAAGCAACTTTAACGATATCAAGTGTTAATGATAACCCTATTGCGACTGATGATACTACGAGTACAGTAGAAGAAACTACGATTAATATTAATGTTTTGACTAATGATAGTGATGTTGAAAATGATCCTCTATTTGTTTTATCTGCTATTTCTTCGGCTGGTATTGTTAATATAAATAGTGATAACACACTCACGTATACACCTAATATTAATTTTATAGGCAAGGATGTTATTGATTATACTATTAGTGATGGTAATGGTGGGGAAGATTCAGCAAAAGTTTTTATTACAGTAATAAATTTGAATGATGATCCGGTAGCAAACCCCGATACAGCAGCTACGAGTGAAGATGAGTCCCTATTTATAGATGTATTAAATAATGATACTGATAGTGATGGTGATACATTAACTATTATAGCGGCAACAGCAAGTAACAGTTCAGTATTAGCAGTTGTAGGATCAAGCCTTTCATATACACCAAATCTAAATTTCAATGGTTCAGATTCAATAAACTACAGTATTAGCGATGGCAATGGTGGTACCGCATCTTCTACAGTAAATGTAACAGTCTTTGCTGTAAATGATGATCCGATTGCAACCCCTGATATTCAAACAGTTAATGAAGACAGTACAGTGAGCATCTCTGTTTTAATCAATGATAGCGATGTTGATGGAGACAATTTAAGTATTACAACTGCAACAGCTAGTAGTGGTGCAGTATCAATAGTTGATGGAGCAAACCTTTCATATACACCAAATCTAAACTTCAATGGTTCAGATTCAATAAATTACAGTATTAGTGATGGCAATGGTGGTACAGCTTCTTCAACAGTGAATGTAACAGTCTTAGCTGTAAATGATGATCCAATTGCAATAGCAGATAACCAAAGTACCAATGAAGATACGTCTGTTAATATTAATATACTGAGCAATGATAGTGATATAGATGGCGATACACTCTCGGTGACAATTGCCACAGCAACACATGGCAGCGTGACGATAGAGACAGATAAAACCCTTAATTATACACCCAGTAGTAACTTTAATGGTTCAGATACCATAAATTACAGTATCAGTGATGGTAATGGCGGGAGCACTTCTTCTACTGTTAGCTTAATTATAGTCGCTGTCAATGACGCTCCGATTATAAATGATATAACGACAAATATTACTGAGAATTCAGCAAACGCAACTTCTGTTACTACAATTACAGCTGTAGATGTGGATATTGGTGATTCACATACATACAGTATAACGATTAATAGTGATGGTATATTTGGCATAAAAAGTAGTACAGGCGAGATTACGATTGCTGATAACAGTAATTTAAACTATGAATTAAGTGCGTCCCATACGATTAAAATTCAAGTGACCGATAGTGGCTCATTAAGCGATACAGCAGATGTTTCTATCAGCGTGAAGAATGTTGCAGAAAATGTAACGCCAACAATCGATAGTTCATTTGGTAATTCAGGCACTGCAGCTTCAAATTCATTTACTAAAATGCGTTATGACCAACCTAATGATATGATTTTAGACTCATTTGGAAGAATTGTCGTTATTGGTAAAAATGATTTTAGTGGAAATACTACAGATATTTTTATAACTAGATTTAATACCGATGGCACATTAGATCGTAATTTTGGTTATCAAGGGGTGGTGAATAAAGATTTAGGTTTTGTAGAAGAAGCAGTTGCTGTTGATATTGATTCATTAGGAAATATAGTTGTAACAGGAATCCAAGATAACAGTACAACAAAAGAAGTATTTGTGATCCGCTATACCTCTGTGGGCGTTCTTGATACGAATTTTAATTCGATTGGTTATCGAATCACAAGTTATGGTTATGATACTACTGCTGCAGATGTGAAAGTTGATGCAAGCGATAATATATTAGTTGCATCTAACATTGGTTCGGGAGGTGGTGGCTTTAGAGTTATTAAATTTGCCAATGATGGTAATTCATATACAAATGCCGATGCTATATTTACAACAGGACCTGATATACCGACTTCTTTGCTATTACAAAGCGATGGTAAGGCTGTGATCACAGGTTATGCAAATAATAGCTCAACAAAGAATGATTTTGCAGTAGCAAGATTTGATGTTTCCACGACACCTACGTTAGATTCAAGTTATGGTTCAAATGGCACATCAACATTTGATTTTGGTAGTTCAACAGATGATTTTTCCTATGATTCATATATTAATTCAAGTAACGAAGTGATTATGGTGGGATCATCAAAACCATTGCAAGCTACAGATTTTGCCGCATTAAAAGTGAGCTCAACAGGAACCTTAGATATTACAAGTTTTGCAAGTGCAACAAATGGATTATTAATAGTTGATATTGATGGTGACGCAGGTTCAGGTGAAAATACGTCAATTGGCAGGGGGGTTGTTGAAGATCAGTTCGGAAGTATATTTTTTGGAATTGATAAAGGTACTTCAAATATTGAGAGTATTTTGTATAAAACAGATAGTAGCGGCACAATAGATTCAACTTATGCTAGTTCAGGTCAAGTAATATTTGATGATGAATTTAGGGATAACCCTATAGCGAGTATCGCTATCGATACCAGTGACAAATTAGTCTTATTAACAGAAGCAATTTCTGCAAGGAATAATGCTCCCGATTTATTATTAGCAAGATTTACAGCTTTAGGTGCATTAGACACATCATTTAATAGCTGTGGTTTTAATGTATTTGATCCTACTTTTAGTAATGATTCTTTAAATCAGGTGATTGAATTAACGGTCGCACCTCATGTTGGGAAATTTGTAGCTGTAGGTAGTTCTGAAATAAATCAGCATCTTATTGTTTCAAGATATAATAGTGATGGTTTTTTAGATGAAAGCTTTGGTAGTAATGGTTATTACATCAAAAAAGATGCTGAAAACTCATTTATGGGTAAAGATATCATTGAATTGAGTGATGGACGACTTGTTGTTGTAGGTGGTACTGGAAGGTCAGGCTTTATTACTATGCTAAGTGTGGCTGGTGTTCTTGATACTACTTTTAATAGTACAGGTGAACTTACAATATCAAGTGGTGGGCAGTTAACATTAAACGCAATAGATTTAGAGAGTAATAAAATAGTTGTAGGCGGCACTTATAATCCGTCTTCAGGAACGAAGGATATGTATTTAACCAAAATGGATTTTACAGGTATTTTAGATAATACCTTTGGTACAAATGGTGTTGCTATTTTTGATTTAACGACAAACTTGGCTGAAGAAGAAACGATTGAAGATATCGCAGTATTGTCTGATGGTTCCATTATTACTATTGGTGTTAAGCACTATGTTGAGGCAAATCCTGAGGGGTTAGTTGCAAAAGTGACATCGAGTGGTGTTTTAGATAAAAATGGTTTTGCAGTAAGTAATGGTTACCTCACTGTTGATTTGGATCCTACTGCTAGTTTCAACCAAGATATGCTAAAAACAGTTAAAGTAAAATCAAATGGCAAAATAGTAGCGTCAGGTGCTTCATCAGACAGTCAAACAGAGGTGGTTGTTATACAACTCAATAGTAATGGTAGTTTCGATACCAGTTTTGATTCCGATGGTATCGTATCTTATAACTATGGTTCTGGTAATGCGGCAAGCTTAGCGCTTGCATTAGATGCCTCAGAAAATATTTTGATAACTGGATATAATAGTAATGGTACCGATGAAGATATTTTTATCGCAAAAATATTAGATACAGGAGTTAAAGATATTTTATTTAACGGTTCTACGGGCGGCATATTATTCGACTATGGTTCAAATGAAAGGGCATCAGCTATATTAGTTCGTCCTGATGGCACACTTATTATTGCAGGGGGGGATAATCTTAACCTATTTCCAACAAACTTTTTTTATCTTCAAAAAATAAACTTGGTGGAACCATAAAGTTGTATTTTAGTTGTTTTTTTTAAAATAAAATTAATAATGGGTCTTTTTAATGCTATTAATAAGTCTTTTTAAAAAGCACAATAAAGCGATGATCAGCGGCTTAATTATTACTTTTTTAGTTATGTTAACGCAATATTTTGGTGCTGAAAATTCTGTAATATTACAACGAATAAATGGTTTAATTTATGATTTAAGACTTAACATAACAATAGAATCAAGAAATATAGAGACTAATATAATTATATTAGATATTGACGAAAAGAGTTTAGAAAAAGAGGGGCGATTTCCTTGGAGTCGCGTTAAAATAGCTAAAATCATTGAGAAATTAGCTGATGCAGGAACAGCTGTTGTGGCATTTGATATCATGTTTTCTGAACCTGAAAGAAACTATGTAAACTCCGTTATTAAGCTATTAGATAAAAAACCAGATCATAAAACTTTGATCAATCAATTATCTCCGCTAATTCAAAGTGCTGATGCAGACGCAATCATGGCGCAAAGCTTAACGTTAACAGATGTGGTTTTAGGCATGGCATTTCATACAGACCCACAAGTACAAGTTGGAGAAATGCAATCAAGTGTGATTACTTTTGATACTCAAGATCTTAATCAATTACATAGTCATGAGTTTTTTGGTCATACAAATAACATTACGATTTTACAGAATAATTCACCAGGGATTGGTTTTATAAACTCAACCCCAGATTTGGATAACTTCATTCGAACAACATCACTTATAGCGCAATATAAAGATCGATTTTACCCATCATTAGCTCTGGAAGCTGCAAAGTTATATACCTTATCGGATGATATTAAAGTTATCACAGCAGATTTAACAACTTCTCGTAGTATTGTTGGTCTTAAGCTTGGCAGGGAGATTATTCCAACTGATGAATATGGTCGCGTTTTAATACCTTTTAAAGGCCCAGCTAAAAGCTATCCTTATATTTCAGCGACAGATTTATTACATGATCAAGTTGATAGCTCATTATTTGATAGTGCGATTGTATTTGTCGGTACATCTGCAATAGGGCATTCAGATTTGAGGGCTACACCTGTTGGCGTGCAATATCCTGGAGTTGAAATTCATGCAAATGTAATTGATGGCATTTTACATCCTGAAATTTTACCGAGTGTACCTGACTGGTGGGAAGCAACAATTTTATTGATGTTGTTATTAATTGGTTGTGCGTTATCATTTTATTTTCCTTTTTTAGGACCTAGAAGTATTGCTTTTACTGGTTTCTTTATCTTGTTGGGATTAATTTCTTTAGATTTTTATTTATGGTCTGTGCAGAAAGTTAGTTTGCCAATGGCGACGTGTTTATTAATTTCTTTTTCATTAACAATATTAAACATAGGTATTGGCTATTTCACTGAATCAGGAAGAAGAAAACAAATAAAAGGTATCTTTGATCAATATGTACCTCCTGCTCATATAGATAAAATGTTAGAAGATCCCAATGCGATTAACTTATCTGGGCAACGAAAAGAGATGACAGTGTTGTTTTCAGATATTCGTAGTTTCACAACAATATCAGAAAACCTCACTGCTAATGAACTTGTAAATTTACTTAATCGATATTTTTCACCCATTACTCAATCTATTTTTGAACATCGCGGTACTATAGATAAATATGTTGGAGACATGGTAATGGCTTTTTGGAATGCGCCGGTAAGTGATAAGCACCATGTGAGTAATGCTATTTGCTGTGCATTTAAAATGTTAGAGATTACTAATGAATTAAGTGATATTTTTGAAAAGGAAGGTTTACCTCAGATAAAAGTTGGAGTGGGAATTAATACTGGTGAAATGAATGTTGGAGATATGGGGTCCACTTATCGTAAAGCTTACACTGTATTGGGAGATGCTGTTAACTTAGGATCTAGATTAGAAGGACTCACAAAATTTTATGGTGTCGATATATTAGTTGGTGAAACCTGTATTGAACACTGTCCTGATATGAAATTTAGGCTTATAGATAAAGTCAGAGTAAAAGGTAAACACAAAGCGGTGAGTATTTTTGAACCTATACCTGAAAATATGACTGAAGACTTAGCCGTAAATCATGAGTTAAAGCAGTATCAAGAAGCTTATAATCTATATCTAGATCAAAACTGGGAGAAAGCAAAAAGTCACTTTTTAGTTTTAACAGAAGTAAATAAAAATCGAAAAATTTATACGATATATTTAGAACGAATAGCATCTTTAAAAGACACATTATTATCAAATGATTGGGATGGTTCTTTCACCCACACTAGTAAGTAAATTTTAGTATGTTTAGCAATTATAAATTAATTTTGTTACTTTGATTGTGATATTTAACAATATTTTTAGTTGACTCAATTGGTGAGTTAGGCGCACAATAGATGCTTATATTTTTTAGAATCATTTAAGTTTACACCAAACACAATGAAGCTCAATCGACTTACCTCAAATGTAAATCAAAATTGTCATAATTGGCTATTAATACGCAATTATAAATGGCATAGCTGCCCTGTGGTGTAAATAAAAAAATCTAGATTTTACCTTTTAAAACCGCAGAGATAATCTTGCGGTTTTTGTCTTTTTATACCATTCAAATACTGCAATTTTTGTTTCTACATGTATTTTATATATAGGAAAATACAATGAACGTACCTATCGCTTATTTAGTTGTTGTTTTAATTTGGTCCACGACTCCTTTAGGAATTGTTTGGAGTAGTGAAACAGTAAATCCTACTTTAGCTGTGTTAGCACGTATGGTGATCGCAGTTATTTTAGGTTGGCTCATTATTAAGCTTTCAAAAATTGATTTTCCAATAAATAAAATTGCTTTAAAGTTATATTGTTATTCGGGGTTAGGTATTTTTGGTGGTATGACATTTTGCTATATGGCAGCAGCATATGTTTCATCAGGAATGATGTCACTTATATTTGGTTTGGCGCCTGTTTTAGCTGGGCTCTTGGCGCAAAAAATTCTTAATGAACCTAAATTTGGTTTCATTCGTCAAATGGCGATACTGACCTCATTTATAGGGTTAGGTTTTGTATGTTCTGATAGCATATCTTTAAATGGAGAAAGTACGCTTGGTATTATTTACATTCTAATTGCGGTATTTTTCTTTAGCTTAAGCTCTGTATTAGTTAAAAGTGTTGATATCGAAATACATGCAATTTCAACTACAGTGGGTGCATTATTAATATCACTGCCTTTATTTACTTTAGTTTGGCTGCTAATGGATGGTACTTTACCTATAGATACTTGGGGTGAACGTTCTATTTGGGCAATTATATATTTAGGTGTTTTTGGCTCATTAATCGGTTTTATTGCTTACTATTTTATTTTGCAAAAACTAAACTCGAGTACCGTCGCATTAATTACTATGATGACTCCCGTTATTGCCTTAAGTTTAGGCGTATATTTCAATGGTGAAACTATCAGTATAAATCTTATGATAGGAGCTCTGTTTGTGATTATCGGATTAATGCTTTATAACTGGGGTGAGAAGCTCTTAATCAAAAGAACTAAAAGGGTTTTAGTGTGATGATTGCTTTAAATTAACTAGCAATCATCCTATTCAACTTTTTATTGAATTTTTGATAGACTGAGACAGATCATTGCTAGTGGACACAATATCGCAATCAACCACATAACAGAGCGTAACTTACTAAAGTTTATGTAATACATAATGCAATAAGCTATTCTAGCTACAATATACGTTACAGCTAATACTTGTATTGTGATTGAGATGTTATTTGTAGCTAAAATAACAGCAAGCGCTACAGAAAAAACGATTAAGGATTCAAATGAATTTTGGTGTGCTGCAAGGGCTCTTGCCCCAAAACCAGTCAGTTTAGATTGCTGTGTTCTAGGATAATTGTTGTCATATTTACTTTCTTTATGCATTGCTATTGCAAGCGGTACTTTTGCTAAATAAGGTAAAAGCACTGCGACAAGTGCACAAATAATGATTACTACCATTTTCTAACTCTTTATTATTTATTGATTTCTTTTATAAAAGAATTATTGCTGTTTGAGAGGGCAATGTAAAATGATATCGTATACTTTTTGATTTAAAATATAACAAGTAAATATATATGAAAAATATCTTATGTTTTGGAGACTCAAATACTTGGGGGTATACACCAATTACAAAGCAGCGTTATCCATTTGACGTAAGGTGGACTGGTGTATTGCAAGCAAATCTAAGTAGTAATTTTCGGATAATCGAAGAAGGTCTAAATGGACGAACCTGTATTCATGATGATCCAAATCGAAATGACCGAAATGGTATTAAATTTCTACCATCCTTAATCGAAAGCCACTCACCTTTAGACTTAGTTGTTATTATGCTTGGTACCAATGATTTAAAAGCTAGTTTAAAGCAATCTGCTTTATCAATATCTTTAGGTGTTAAGGAAGTTTGTGAAGCAATTTTAAATAGTGAATACTTCTGTCATAAATCATCAAAACTATTATTAATATCTCCAAGTTATGTTGAGCAGGTTCCTGAAGAAGATAAAAAGGAGTTTGAACATGCTGAATATATGTCTCGTGATCTTTTTCAGTATTACTCAAAGGTAGCCGAAGAGTTAGGAATACATTTTTTTGATGCCGCAAAAGTAGTTAACACGAGCTCTCTTGATGGAATTCATTGGGATGCAGAACAACACATTCACTTTGGTGAGTGTTTATCAAAAGAAGTTAAAAAAATACTTTCTTAACCTGTTTTATTAATCACAGAAATATTAAAGTATATAGTTGATTTTTAGTTGATTTTCACTATCTTTTATTAAGTTAAACTTAATATAAAAGGATTTTTAATATGGTAAAAATTAACTATTTGTATATTTGTATTATTTTACAATTATTTCTAGTCGCAAATGTTAACGGACAAGTTAAAAATACCCCATGAGGTTTTTTAGATTTTAATGTTTATCCCAAGCTCACTGATGTAGGCACAGATAGCGTGTTTACTTTAAATACAGCCGTAAAATTACCGAATAGATTTTCTTACTTTAGCCTGCTTAATTTATATAGTAGTGATAATTCATTAAAAGAAACAGCAAATTATTACACAGAGCAAAATATACGCTGGAAAATAGCTGATGATTCACCTTTAGATCTAACATTACAAATGAATTTTAGGACTGGAGATGATAATGATAGACATAGGTTAGGTGTTCGTTGGCGGTTGAATAATACGTCATATTTACAAGATATTTTTAAAGTAATAAATTTAAATTACTCTTTAAACTTCCATGCTGTTCAGTTTGATAATAAAGATGCCAGTGTTTGGCAAATTGAGCATGTATTTTTGATGAAATTTCCTTATATCAGCGAGCGGATTTATTTATCAGGCTTTGCCGATCACACTTTTAATCAAGACTTGTCGAAAAAAATACCAAACTCACCCATTGTAGGTGAAGTACAAATGGGTTTTAGGCTTTACGACAATTTGTTCTTTATAAGTGAATATAGGCTAAATCAATATAGGAGAAGTGACGTTAATAATTTCGCAATTGGTTTTCAGTACAAAATGATATGGTAATTTTTATCAAACACCGCCTAATATTGCCAATTTATTAGATTTAGTTGCATTAGGTACAGTTGCTGATGTAGTGCCTTTAGATGCTAATAATCGCACTTTAGTACACCAAGATTATCTGCTTCTGATTTTGGTTTTTCACTTGCGTCTAGACTCAATAAATCAGGGCGTTTAGATGATATATGCATAGGTATAGCTTGTCTATTAAGTCTTAATATTAATAAAGCTAGAAGGCTAGCTGGTGAGCTTGACGCATTAAATTTTGAGCGCCGAGAGATAGAGCAAAGCATGTAATACCAATCAGATTAAAT
>NZ_NQMR01000078.1 GCF_002276045.1 Pseudoalteromonas sp. NBT06-2
CGTTCAAACTTTTCTTTTGCCATCTTAAAAATTCCTATTAAGAATATAATAGTCCAATCCAGCCTTGCGAGCTATGAATCGGACCGAACTAAAAATTATCTAGCAGTACGAGCTGCCATGATTGTTTCTGTGACATTTTTTGATGCCTCAGCATACTTCAAAAACTCCATTGAGTATGAAGCTCGACCTTGTGTCGCAGATCGAAGGGCGGTTGCATAACCAAACATCTCAGCCAGTGGAACAAGTGCATTGACCTGCCTTAATCCACCTGGAGCATCAATCATACCTTCAATCAAGCCACGACGGCGGTTTAAGTCACCTACTACATCACCCATATTGGTTTCTGGAGTAACAACTTCAACTTTCATCATAGGTTCAAGTAATGCAGGATTTGCATCTAGTGCACCATTTTTGAAACCCATAGAACCTGCGATCTTGAACGCCATTTCATTGGAGTCAACATCGTGGAATGAGCCATCAAACAAGGTTGCTTTAACACCAAGTAGAGGGAAACCTGCAAGAACACCATTTTGCATTTGTTCTTGAATCCCCTTATCTACTGCCGGTATAAATTCACGAGGAACAGCACCACCTACAATTTCATTTACGAAT
This sequence comes from Pseudoalteromonas sp. NBT06-2, assembly GCF_002276045.1. GTDB lineage: Bacteria > Pseudomonadota > Gammaproteobacteria > Enterobacterales > Alteromonadaceae > Pseudoalteromonas. Next base: position 613 of record NZ_NQMR01000078.1, read on the forward strand.
ACATAGTTTGGCGCATCATCATCGTTAACGTCTATTTCTAACGGTTCAAGTCTCAGCCATACATGACCATATTGACCTCTACCGCCTGATTGACGTATAAATTTACCTTCAACTTCTACAGTTTTACGAATCGATTCGCGGTATGAAACCTGAGGTTTACCCACGTTACATTCAACGCTAAATTCACGTTGCATGCGATCTACGATAATATCGAGGTGAAGTTCACCCATACCTGAAATAATTGTTTGACCTGTTTCATCATCCGTATGGACTTTGAAAGATGGGTCTTCAGCAGCTAGTTTACCTAGTGCGATCCCCATTTTATCTTGATCAGCAACTGTTCTAGGCTCAACTGCAATTGAAATAACTGGTTCAGGGAAGTCCATACGCTCAAGCGTAATAACTGAATCCAAATCACATAAAGTTTCACCTGTAGTGACTTCTTTAAGACCAATCGCAGCGGCGATATCACCGGCTCTTACTTCTTTGATTTCTTCACGGCTATTAGCATGCATCTGTACGATACGACCAAAGCGCTCCTTTTTACCCTTAATCGGGTTGTAAACGAAGTCACCTTGTTTTACTACGCCAGAATATACTCTAAAGAAAGTAAGTGTGCCAACAAATGGGTCGGTTGCAATTTTAAATGCAAGCGCTGAAAACGGTGCGTTGTCATCTGCCGGACGCTCAGCTGCAGAATCATCTTCAAGAACACCTTGAATTTGTTTCACTTCAGTTGGCGATGGTAAATAATCAACAACGGCATCTAATACTGCTTGAACACCTTTATTCTTAAAAGCAGAACCACATGCCATAGGAACGATTTCGTTCGCTAAAGTACGTTTACGGATCGCGCTTTTAATTTCAGCTTCTGTAAGTTCACCTTCTTCAAGGTATTTATCCATCAACTCTTCGGTAGCTTCAGCAGCCGCTTCAACCAATTGTTCACGATACATTTCTGCTTCTTCTAATAAATCAGCAGGTATCTCATCGTAACTAAAAGACATACCTTGATCTTCTTCAGACCAATTAATGACTTTCATTTTAACTAAATCAATTACGCCAGAGAATTCTTCTTCAGCGCCAATTGCAAGTTGAATTGGAACAGGATTAGCACCTAGGCGGCTCTTTATTTGGTCGACAACCATAAGGAAGTCAGCACCAACGCGATCCATCTTATTTACGAAGATCATTCTTGGAACGTCGTATTTGTTAGCTTGTCGCCAAACTGTTTCAGTTTGCGGCTGAACACCAGATGATGCACAAAGAACCACTACAGCACCGTCAAGTACACGCAGCGAACGCTCAACTTCAATTGTGAAGTCAACATGTCCTGGTGTATCAATGATATTGATACGATGGTCTTGGAACTGTGAGTCCATCCCTTTCCAAAAACATGTGGTGGCAGCAGAAGTGATCGTGATACCACGCTCTTGCTCTTGCTCCATCCAGTCCATCGTTGCAGCACCGTCGTGAACTTCACCAATCTTATGTGAAAGACCAGTGTAGAAAAGCACACGTTCAGTTGTGGTAGTTTTACCAGCATCTACGTGTGCAACGATACCGATATTACGGTAACGCTCGATTGGGGTTGTACGTGCCATACTATTCCTCTTAAAACTTTAAACCACTTAAACAAGAAAGATCTGACTAATAAGTCAGACCATTTCAATTTTAAGCAGTGACTACCAACGGTAGTGAGCGAATGCTTTATTCGCTTCAGCCATACGGTGAACGTCTTCACGTTTCTTAACCGCAGTGCCTTTATTATCAGCAGCGTCAACGATTTCTTGAGCTAAACGTAAGCCCATAGATTTTTCGCCACGCTTACGTGCAGCTTCTACTAACCAACGCATACCTAATGCGTTGCGACGAACTGGACGTACTTCTACAGGAACTTGATAAGTAGAACCACCAACACGGCGAGATTTAACTTCTACCGTTGGGCGAATTGCTTCAAGTGCTTGTTCAAAGATTTCTAGATGCGTTTTGCCTGATTTCTCAGCAGCCACGTCTAACGCACCGTATACGATTTTTTCAGCAGTTGATTTTTTACCATCTTGCATTACAACATTTACGAACTTAGCAAGAAGCTCTGATCCGAACTTAGGATCTGGAAGAATTTTACGTTGACCTACTACGCGTCTTCTAGGCATTTTGTATCTCCGGTTTATTCAGGTTGGACTTGTTAGTCTCATACCCAAAACAAAAAAATTAAATTATGTGTTTGGCCTTACTAACGGAGGACTATTAACCCTTAGGTCGTTTAGCACCGTATTTTGAACGTCCTTGACGACGATCACTTACACCAGCACAATCTAATGCGCCGCGTATTGTGTGAAAACGCACACCCGGTAGATCTTTAACACGACCACCACGGATAAGGATTACACTATGCTCTTGCAAGTTGTGACCTTCACCACCGATGTATGATGTTACTTCGAAACCGTTCGTTAAACGAACACGCGCTACTTTACGTAATGCAGAGTTTGGTTTCTTTGGAGTAGTAGTATATACACGAGTACAAACACCACGTTTTTGCGGACATGCTTTAAGCGCCGCAGAGTTGCTTTTTACAACTTTACTTCTACGTGGCTTACGTACAAGTTGGTTGATAGTTGCCATTAAATAGCTCCTAATGATTAATTGACTGCTGAAAGAATTTAAATTCTGCCTGATGTTTATTCTAAAATCCTAGAATTTTTATATTCTAAAAATTTAATCCTCAACATAAGGGTGGCGGAATTTTAATGAGCAAAGTTTAACCTGTCAACAATTAGCGTAAAAAAGGCGGTATAAACCGCCTTTTTTTTTGATTTAGTCTTAAATTTAACTAAAAGACTACAAAAACTAATCGCCTAAGGTCGCGTTAAGTGCATCAGTTAATGCTTGAGCAGCATCTTCTGCACTAACCGTCTGTTCTTCAACAGCTGGTTCGTTACGCTTTTTACGACGTGCCATGCGTTCTTGATGATAAGAGAAACCTGTACCCGCTGGGATCAAACGCCCCACGATTACGTTCTCTTTCAAGCCGCGAAGCTCATCACTCTTACCATTTACAGCTGCGTCAGTCAGAACACGTGTAGTTTCCTGGAACGATGCTGCAGATATGAAAGATTCTGTTGCCAATGATGCTTTAGTGATACCCATTAACTGGATTTCAAACTGAGCTGGGATCTTACCTTGCTCTTCAAGTTCACGATTCGAGATATTTACTCGAGATACTTCAACTTGTTCGCCTTTTAAGAACTCAGTGTCACCACCGTGAGTGATAATACACTTACGGATCATTTGACGAATAATAGTTTCAATGTGCTTATCATTGATTTTTACGCCTTGCAGACGGTATACGTCTTGCACTTCGTTAACAATGTAGTTAGCAACATCTGTCACGCCACGAAGACGTAAAATGTCATGTGGAGACTCAGGACCATCGGCGATAACTTCACCTTTAGATACAGACTCACCTTCAAACACGTTAAGCTGACGCCATTTAGGAATCATTTCTTCGTAGTGATCACCTTCTGGCGGCGTGATAACGAGACGTTTTTTGCCTTTAGTTTCTTTACCGAAACTAATAGTACCAGTTACTTCAGCTAAAATAGCAGGTTCTTTTGGTTTACGCGCTTCGAATAAATCAGCTACGCGCGGAAGACCACCCGTAATATCACGCGTTTTTGAACCTTCTTGTGGGATACGTGCCATCACATCGCCCGGATTAACTGTTTTACCATCACTTACTTCAATTGTTGTAAATGCAGGTAAACGGATTTCTTGTAAACCAGTTTCTTCACTTTCAACAATAAGTTTAGGTTCTTTAGCATTAAGCTTAGAAAGGTCTTTCACAACCATACGTGTTAAACCAGTTAACTCGTCTGTTTGTGTTTCAGTGTTTGACTCATCAATATCACTAAATGTAATTTTTGATATACGTTCAACAACAATAGGGTGACTATGAGGGTCCCAAGTTGCAACAACATCGTTCGCTTCAATAGCATCTGCATCTTTAATTGCTAATACTGCACCATAAGGTACTTTATAACGCTCTTTTTCACGACCGTGGTCATCAATAACACATATTTCAGTTGAACGAGATGTAATTACAAGCTTACCATCAGTATTTGTTACTGATTTAGCATTGTGTAATTTAATCGTACCTGTGCTCTTAACTTGTACAGAATTTTCAGCCGATGCTCTTGATGCCGCACCACCGATGTGGAATGTACGCATCGTAAGCTGTGTACCTGGCTCACCGATTGACTGAGCAGCGATAACACCTACAGATTCACCTTGGTTAATCAGGTGACCACGTGCTAAATCACGTCCGTAACACTTACCACATACACCGAAATCATTTTCACAAGTGATGATCGAACGTACACGTACTTCATCAACGGAGTTTTCTTCTAACATGTCACACAGTTTTTCGTCTAGCATCACATTACGTTCAACTAAAACAATATCTGTTGTACCAGGCTTAATAACATCTTCAGCAACAACACGACCTAATACACGTTCGCGTAAAGGCTCAACAACATCACCACCTTCAATTAGCGGTTTCATTGTTAGACCATCTAATGTGCCACAATCTTTATCATTGATAACCAAATCTTGTGCAACATCAACTAGACGACGTGTTAAGTAACCCGAGTTAGCTGTTTTAAGTGCCGTATCGGCCAAACCTTTACGTGCACCATGCGTTGATATGAAGTACTGTAGTACGTTCAAACCTTCACGGAAGTTTGCTGTGATTGGCGTTTCGATGATTGATCCATCTGGACGTGCCATTAGGCCACGCATACCAGATAACTGACGTATCTGAGCTGCACTACCACGAGCACCAGAATCGGCCATCATAAATACTGAGTTAAATGAATCCTGTTGAACAGTATCACCTTTAGCAGTCACTACGTCATCTTTTGATAAGTTATCCATCATGGCACGCGATAACTTTTCATTTACACGAGACCAGATATCGATAACTTTATTGTATTTTTCACCAGCAGTAACAAGACCTGATTGGAATTGTTGATTGATTTCGCTTACTTCTGCTTCAGCGGCACCAATGATTTCTGGTTTAGTCGGTGGAATTTCTAAATCGTCAATACCGATAGAAACACCTGACTTCATTGCGTAATGGAAACCTGTATACATGATTTGGTCAGCAAAGATAACAGTATCTTTAAGACCTAGTAAACGGTAACACTCATTAAGCAATTGTGAAATTTGCTTTTTACCCATGGCTTTGTTGATTAACTCAAACGGTAAACCTTTAGGCATAACAAGAGATAAAACAGCACGACCGACTGTAGTATCAATGATTTCAGTAACTTCAGTTTTGTTACCATCAGCATCGATCACAGTTTGTGTCATACGTACTTTTACAATTGCGTGTAAGTCAAATACGCCGGCACGGTAGCCTTTTTCAGCTTCTTTAGCACTTTTTAATACAGCGCCTTCACCACGAGCGTTGATACATTCACGAGTCATATAATAAAGACCTAATACAACATCCTGTGAAGGAACGATGATTGGCTCACCATTTGCTGGTGATAAAATATTATTAGTTGACATCATTAGTGCACGAGCTTCAAGCTGCGCTTCAATGGTTAACGGTACGTGTACCGCCATTTGGTCACCATCGAAATCGGCATTGTATGCCGCACAAACCAATGGGTGTAATTGAATCGCTTTACCTTCAATTAGCACCGGCTCAAACGCTTGGATACCTAATCTGTGAAGTGTTGGTGCACGATTTAACAGTACTGGATGTTCACGGATAACTTCATCTAAGATATCCCAAACTTCTGGTACTTCACGCTCAACCATCTTCTTTGCAGCTTTAATCGTCGTTGCCATGCCTTTAAGTTCTAACTTTCCGTAGATAAACGGCTTGAATAACTCAAGTGCCATTTTCTTAGGTAGGCCACATTGATGTAGTCTTAAAGTTGGACCTACAGTAATTACTGAACGGCCTGAATAATCCACACGCTTACCAAGTAGATTTTGACGGAAACGACCTTGCTTACCTTTGATCATATCGGCAAGAGATTTAAGAGGACGTTTGTTAGAACCCGTAATTGCACGACCACGACGACCATTATCTAATAATGCATCAACCGCTTCTTGTAACATACGTTTTTCGTTACGTACAATAATATCTGGCGCAGCCAGTTCAAGAAGACGTTTAAGACGGTTATTACGGTTAATAACACGACGGTAAAGGTCATTTAGATCAGAAGTCGCAAAACGACCACCATCTAGTGGTACTAATGGACGAAGATCAGGTGGCAGAATTGGTAGTACTGTCATGATCATCCACTCAGGGTTATTACCTGATTGGTGGAAAGATTCCATTAATTTAAGACGTTTTGTGATTTTCTTACGCTTAGTTTCAGAGTTAATTGTTGGTAACTCTTCACGCATTTCTGCGATTAACTGGCCTAAGTCTAATTCACGAAGTAAATCAAGTACTGCTTCAGCACCCATTTTAGCTTCAAATTCGTCGCCATGCTCTTCTAGTGAATCGAGATACTCTTCTTCACCTAAAAGTTGGCCACGCTCTAATGTTGTCATACCAGGCTCGGTAACAACAAAAGATTCAAAATAAAGTACACGTTCGATATCACGAAGTGTCATATCTAGCATTAAACCAATACGAGATGGTAATGATTTAAGGAACCAGATGTGTGCAACTGGGCTTGCTAATTCGATATGACCCATACGATCACGACGAACTTTAGTTAATGTAACTTCAACGCCACATTTTTCACAAATTACACCACGGTGCTTAAGACGTTTATATTTACCACATAAACATTCATAATCTTTTACTGGGCCAAATATACGGGCACAGAATAAGCCATCACGCTCAGGCTTAAAAGTACGGTAATTAATCGTCTCTGGTTTTTTTACTTCACCAAATGACCATGAACGAACCATATCGGGTGAAGCAAGACCAATGCGTATTGCATCAAATTCTTCGGTCTTATTTTGTTGCTTCAGAAACTTAAGTAGATCTTTCACTTTAGCTCTCCTGTCGGAAGTTAATAGTGTGGGTTGTTAATTATAATAACAACCCAGTTATGCTTGCCATGCGAGTTGCTAACTTCAATTAATAAAGTTAGCAGCTTCGCTTACTCTTCTTCCAACTCGATATTGATACCTAGTGAGCGGATCTCTTTCAACAATACGTTGAATGATTCCGGCATACCAGGTTCCATCTTGTGGTTTCCGTCTACGAGATTTTTATACATCTTAGTACGGCCGTTTACATCATCAGACTTAACAGTAAGCATTTCTTGTAGGGTATAAGCAGCACCATATGCTTCTAATGCCCATACTTCCATCTCACCGAAACGCTGACCACCGAACTGAGCTTTACCACCTAGTGGTTGCTGAGTTACAAGGCTGTAAGAACCGGTTGAACGAGCATGCATTTTGTCATCAACTAAGTGATTCAGTTTAAGCATGTACATGTAGCCTACAGTTACTTGACGCTCAAATGCATCACCTGTACGACCATCATATAAAGTAACCTGACCACTTCTTGGATAACCACCTAATTCAAGCATGTCTTTGATTTCGTTTTCAATCGCGCCATCAAATGCTGGAGTAGCGATCGGTAGACCGCCTTTAAGGTTAGCTGCAAGACGTCGTACTTCGTCATCAGTAAAGCTAGCAATATCAACGTTTTGTCGAGATTCACCTAAGTCGTATGCTTGCTTAATGTAATTACGAAGTTCATGAACTTCACGTTGTTCTTTAAGCATCTCTTCGATACGCTCACCGATACCACGTGCAGCTAGACCCATATGTACTTCTAAGATCTGACCGATGTTCATACGAGACGGTACACCAAGCGGATTCAGTACGATATCAACGGTACGACCATTTTCATCATATGGCATATCTTCAACTGGAACGATAGTTGAGATAACACCTTTGTTTCCGTGACGACCAGCCATCTTATCACCCGGTTGGATAGTACGTTTAACAGCTAGGTAGATTTTTACAATCTTAAGAACACCTGGTGCTAAATCATCGCCTTGAGTAATTTTACGACGTTTAATTTCAAAACGTTTATCATAATCAGCTTTAAGTTCATCGTATTGCTCAGCTAATTGCTCAAGCTCAGCCTGTGCAGTTTCATCAGCTAAACTTTGAGTAAGTAATTGCTCACCATTCAAAGTTGCAACTTTATCTGCATCGATATCATTATTAATTAATAATGTACGAGTGCGACTTAAAACACCTTCTTCAAGGATTTTAAACTCTTCATTGAAATCTTTTTTCGCTTCACGAAGTTGCATATCTTCAATTTCTAAAGCACGCTTATCTTTTTCAACACCATCACGGGTGAAGACTTGAACATCGATAATAGTACCTGAGATCGAGTTAGATACACGTAGAGAGCTATCTTTAACGTCAGATGCTTTCTCTCCGAAAATAGCTCGTAAAAGCTTTTCTTCAGGTGTTAATTGGGTTTCACCTTTAGGGGTTACTTTACCAACTAAGATATCACCACCTTTAACTTCAGCACCGATATAAACAATACCTGATTCATCAAGTTTGCTTAATGCTGATTCACCTACATTAGGGATATCGGCAGTAATCTCTTCAGGACCTAGCTTAGTATCACGTGCGATACACTGTAACTCTTGAATATGAATCGTCGTTAAGCGATCTTCATCTACAACTTTTTCTGAAAGAAGAATTGAATCTTCAAAATTGTAGCCATTCCAAGGCATGAAAGCGATACGTAGATTTTGACCAAGTGCTAAATCACCTAAATCCGTTGAAGGGCCATCAGCTAATACGTCACCTGTAGTAACCGGTTCACCAACCATGCAAGTTGGTTTTTGATTAATACAAGTATTTTGATTAGAACGTGTGTATTTAGTTAGGTTGTAAATGTCGATGCCTGCTTCACCAGGAATACGCTCATCTTCATTTACGTTAACTACGATACGACCTGAATCAGCGTAATCAACAACACCACCACGTTTTGCAACAACAGTAACGCCAGACTCTTTCGCAATAGTACGTTCAATACCAGTACCAACTAGCGGCTTATCCGCTTTTAACGTCGGCACTGCTTGACGTTGCATGTTTGAACCCATTAATGCACGGTTTGCATCATCGTGTTCAAGGAACGGGATAAGTGCTGCTGCAACTGAGATAACCTGCTGTGAAGATACATCCATGTACTGAATGTCATCTTTACCCATAAAGGTAGATTCACCTTTAAAACGACATGGGATCATGCCATCAACAAGCTCTTTATCAACTGTCATTTCTGCGCTCGCCTGTGCGATTACAAATTGACCTTCTTCAATTGCTGATAAGTAGTTTACTTCGTCAGTAACAACGCCATTGATAACTTTACGGTAAGGAGTTTCTAAGAAACCGTAATCATTAGTACGTGCATAACACGACAATGAGTTAATTAGACCGATATTCGGTCCCTCAGGAGTTTCGATGGGACATACACGACCGTAGTGAGTTACGTGAACATCACGTACTTCAAAACCAGCACGTTCACGAGTTAAACCACCCGGCCCTAATGCTGAAATACGACGCTTATGTGTTACTTCTGAAAGCGGATTATTTTGATCCATAAACTGAGATAGTTGTGATGAACCAAAGAATTCTTTAACCGCAGCAGAGATAGGCTTCGCATTGATTAAATCTTGCGGCATAATTGCATCAAGATCACCTAATGTTAAACGCTCTCTTACAGCACGTTCTACACGTACTAAACCAACTCGGAATTGGTTTTCAGCCATTTCACCAACAGAACGAATACGACGATTACCTAAGTGATCGATATCATCTGATTCGCCTTTACCGTTACGAATGTCGATCAATGTCTTCATTACGTCAACGATATCTTCTTTAGCTAATATACCAGGTCCAATATCTGAGTCACGTAGAACACGGCTATTGAATTTCATACGACCTACTTTAGATAGATCATAACGGTCTTCATTAAAGAATAAATTTTCAAATAACGCTTCAGCAGCATCACGAGTTGGTGGCTCGCCAGGACGCATCATGCGATAGATTTCAACTAACGCTTCAAGTTTATTAGTTGTAGAGTCGACACGTACTGTATCAGACATGTACGCACCACTATCAACTTCATTGATGTAAAGCGTATCAATTTTGGTGAAGCCAGCTTTAACTAACTCAGCCATAATTTCTAGAGTAAGCTCGTCGTTTGCTTCAGCAATCACTTCTCCAGTGTCTTCATCTACATAGTTTTTAGCAATAACACGGTCAATCAAGTACTCATGTGGTACTTCAAGTTGTGTCACTGCTTTTTTCTCTAATGTTCTGATATGACGAGCAGTAACACGACGACCCGACTCAGCAATTACTTCACCCTCTTGATCTTTAATATCAAAAGTAGCAATTTCACCACGTAAGCGTGAAGGAACGAGTTCCATCATCACTTTACCGTTGGCAACTTCGAAAGTTGTTGTTTCGAAGAACATCGCTAGAATTTCTTCTGTAGAGTATTCTAATGCACGTAAAATGATTGATGCCGGTAATTTACGACGACGGTCAATTCTAACGTGAAGGTTATCTTTGATATCAAATTCAAAGTCTAACCATGAACCACGGTATGGAATGACACGTGCATTATATAAAACTTTACCAGAAGAGTGTGATTTACCACGATCGTTATCAAAGAACACACCTGGACTACGATGCAGCTGAGAAACAATAACACGCTCTGTACCATTGATTACAAAGGTACCCGTATCTGTCATGAGTGGAATTTCACCCATGTATACTTCTTGTTCTTTTATGTCTTTAACTGTGCCTGGATTTTCTTTATCCATTACAACTAAACGTAATTTTACGCGTAGTGGAGCAGAAAAAGTAACACCACGGATTTGACATTCTTTAACGTCAAATACTGGCTCACCAATACGGTAACTTACGTATTGAAGCTCAGCACTACCCGAGTTGTTTTTGATAGGGAATACTGAACGGAAGGCTGCTTCCAATCCATATTCGCCTTCGGTGTTTGGCTTTAAGAATTTTGCGAACGAATCCAACTGCATAGCTAGCAGTTTAGGTATTTGCATAACCTGTGGTCGTTTACCAAAATCCTTACGGATACGTTTCTTTTCAGAATAAGAGTAATCCATGAGGTTCCTCAGCTTGCTGAATCTTGATATACCATCCATAAATGGACAGACTAACTGGCTATTAATGCCATCTTTTTACTACATATTGTGTGTTTGCATACTATGTTCTATTGCTGTAATAAACAGCATAAATCACAGAGAGCAAAATGCGCTGCAGTGTAAAACACTACAGCGCAAAAAGGCTGATGATTAAAAAACCATCAGCCCATGCCTAATAAATTAGGCAGATAACCTAGCAAACGCCAGATTATTTAACTTCAATTGTTGCACCGATTGCTTCAAGATCTGTTTTAAGCGCTTCAGCTTCTTCTTTAGAAATAGCTTCTTTAACTGCAACTGGAGCTGATTCAACAAGACCTTTTGCTTCTTTAAGGCCAAGACCTGTAGCAGCACGAACAGCTTTGATAGCAGCAACTTTGTTACCACCAAATGAAGTCATTACAACATCAAATTCAGTTTTCTCTTCAGCAGCTTCAGCAGCTGGACCAGCAACCATTGCAGCAGCAGCAGTTACACCGAATTTTTCTTCCATTGCTTCAACAAGAGCAACAACATCCATTACAGACATTTCTGCAATAGCATCAAGGATTTGGTCTTTAGATACAGACATTTCAAATTTCCTAATTATATGAACAATTATTTAGAATAAATAATGTTCTAAAAAATATTTACACCAATAAAAACAATCTAAACTTATAGAATTCTATAAAGTTATGCAGACTGCTCTTCTTTTTGTACACGTACTGCTTCAATTGTTTTACACAATTTACCGGCAGACGCTTCTTTCATAGCGCTCATTAAGCGTGCAACTGCTTCATCATATGTAGGCAATGTAGCCAACATAGCAACGTCTACAACGTTACCTTCAAAAGCGGCCAATTTAAGCTCAAAGTTATCATTTTTCTTCGCGAAATCTGAAAAGATACGCGCTGCAGCACCAGGGTGCTCGCTAGAAAAAGCAACTAAGCTTGGACCAACTAAAGAATCGTTAAGACACTCAAATTCAGTTCCTTCGATAGCACGTTTTGCTAGAGTATTACGAACAACTTTCATCCATACACCAGCTTCACGTGCTTCTTTACGAAGGGCTGTAATAGCGCCAACAGGTACACCACGAGAATCTGCAATTACTGCAGATAGAGCACCACTAGCGGCTTCGCTGACTTCAGCAACAATCGCTTTTTTGCCTTCAAAGTTTAAGGCCATGGGTGTGACTCCTGGTTCTTGGAAAACTTAAATTAAATTTTCCGATTTACTCATCCTTAACAACAAAATGATGCTAAGGTGCTTTTTACGGCGAGAGCCAGAAGATTAGGAAAAATCTATCTGGGGTTCTACACCATCTACGTAGGAAATTAAGTTTTTATTACGAATAATAAATAACACCTACGGTCTTGGACGGAAATTTCAATTATTACTAATCAAAACTTCAACCCGAATTTGTTATTTATTGAAAAATTTAGTTTTATTTTAAATAAAACATTTTTTCAATAAATGTGGCGCAAAATTATATCTTGATTTATGCGCCAAGTATACTGTAATAGTTAATTTAGAAAATTAAGCTACTACAGTATTCAGTGTACCTTGATCAACAATTACACCAGCACCCATAGTCGTAGAGATAGTTACTTTCTTCAAGTAAACACCTTTAGCTTGAGCAGGCTTAGCCTTCTTAAGTGCAATGATTAGTGCTTCTAAGTTACCTTGAAGCTGTGCAGCTTCAAAAGAAACCTTACCGATAGTAGTATGGATGATACCATTCTTGTCATTACGGTAACGAACCTGACCCGCTTTTGCATTTTTAACTGCTTCAGCAACATTTGGTGTAACAGTACCCGTTTTAGGGTTAGGCATAAGGCCGCGCGGACCTAAGATTTGACCAAGTTGGCCAACAACGCGCATTGCATCTGGAGAAGCAACAACAACGTCAAAGTTCATTTCGCCTTTTTTCACTTGCTCAGCAAGATCTTCCATACCTACAAGCTCAGCGCCTGCTGCTTTAGCAGCTTCAGCGTTTGCGCCTTGAGTAAATACAGCAACACGAACATCACGACCAGTGCCGTGTGGTAACACAGAAGCGCCACGAACGTTTTGATCAGATTTACGTGCATCGATACCAAGGTTAACAGCAACGTCAACACTTTCTACGAATTTAGCAGTTGCTAATTCTTTTAAAAGTGTAACAGCTTCATTGATATCATATTCTTTAGTAACTTCCACTTTTTCGCGGATATTACGCATACGTTTAGTAAGTTTAGCCATCTGATTAACCCTCTACGTTCAAGCCCATTGCACGTGCAGAACCTGCAATTGTGCGTACACCAGCGTCCATATCAGCAGCTGTTAAATCAGCTTGCTTGATAGTAACGATTTCTTCTAGTTGTGCACGTGTTACTGTGCCACACTTTTCAGTGTTAGGACGACCTGAACCAGATTTTATTCCAGCTGCTTTCTTAAGTAAGTAAGCGGCAGGTGGAGTTTTCATATCGAACGTGAAAGAACGATCTGAATATACAGAGATGATAACTGGGACTGGAGCGCCTTTTTCTAAAGACTCTGTGCGAGCATTAAAGCCTTTACAGAATTCCATGATGTTAACACCGTGCTGACCTAGTGCAGGACCAACTGGTGGACTAGGGTTAGCCATACCAGCAGCAACTTGTAGCTTGATTACAGCTTCAACTTTCTTAGCCATTATAAATACCTCGATTGTGGGTCTTAGCCTTGTGCGCGTGAGGACGCGTACTCAAACGGCTTCCCGTGTTTTACAAAATTTTTCAATTCGTGCTTTTGTTACTGATTCAGTCAATAAATAACTAGCCCAATAACAAAAGGCCGCTGATTATAGTTTAATCAGCGGCCTTGATCAATATTTAATTAATATGATTTTTCTACTAGATTATTTCAAAATGAAATTCAAATTTATAATATCGAATAATAAAATTTTAAGAAACTGATATTATTTACATCAGTATAAAAATAAACCTAGGTTCTTAAATATAGAGACTGAAGTGATGTTGTACTTTAAGATCAAAAAAGCACAGCTAAATACTGTGCCTTTTAAAATAATAAAAAGAAAGTTTTATTATTTATCAGTTTCTACTTGGCTAAATTCAAGCTCTACAGGGGTTGAACGACCAAATATAAGTACAGAAACTTTTACGCGACATTTATCATAATCTACTTCTTCAACAACACCGTTGAAGTCAGCAAAAGGACCATCAATAACACGTACAACTTCACCAGGTTCAAACATAGTCGCTTGCTTAGGTGAATCTGCATTTTCTTCTAAACGGTTAAGAATCTTATCGGCTTCTCTTTGGCTAATTGGTGCTGGACGTTCTTTTGTACCACCAATAAAGCCCATAACACGTTCAGTGCCTTTAACTAAATGCCAGCTAGCATCTGTCATGGCCATCTTAACTAAGACGTATCCAGGGAAAAACTTACGTTCAGAGCGACGTTTTTGACCTGCGCGCATCTCAACAATTTCTTCCGTAGGTACTAGCACTTCTTCAAAAAGATCTTCTAAACCTTCTTGTTTAATATGTTCTTCAATTGTCAATTTTACACGCTTTTCATAGCCTGAAAATGCCTGAACTACATACCAACGAAATTTTAATTCTTTATTCTCATCCGTCATAGGATCAGATCTCCAAGCCAGTTAAAAAGCCAACAACTCTAAATAAAATACCATCAAGACCCCAAAGGATTAATGCCATTACAACTGTTGCTATCATTACGATGATTGTTGTATGAATTGTTTCTTGGCGTGTAGGCCACACCACTTTGCGTACTTCTAATTTAGCTTCTTTTGAAAAAACAATAAAATCTTGTCCTTTCTGAGTTTGCGATGCAATCCCCATTGCAGCAGCGACAGCTGAAACTACACCAATCGCACGTATTAATACAGATAGATCTTCAAACATGTAGTTTCCAACCACAGCACCGCCAAGCAGAGCAAAGGTTAAAATCCACTTAATCGGATCCATCGAACTAGACGGGGTTTCCACTTTAGTGCTCATAATTATTTACCTTAATAACAGACACAACAACCCTGCACGCTGGCAGGGTAATTCCTTAAAATCTAAACTTAATAACGTGCTATTACAAACCGGCTATTAAGTTCAGACTGGTTTAATAAATGGCAGGGGCGGAGAGACTCGAACTCCCAACCATCGGTTTTGGAGACCGCTGTTCTACCAATTGGAACTACGCCCCTGCAAAGTGGATTGACATTATACTGAGGAAGCAAGTGAAAACAAGAGTAAAAGATGATCAAGTTGCTTTTTATATGTGATTATTTAAAAAAACACGCTCCCTACTCTAAAGTAGCATAGATAAAACACGTACTAGTCTACAAGATATAGTATATTAACCACACTAATCAGGATTCGACCTTAAATGAAAAAAAATCATCTGATTTTGATAATATTTACTTGT
Source organism: Pseudoalteromonas sp. NBT06-2 (assembly GCF_002276045.1). GTDB lineage: Bacteria > Pseudomonadota > Gammaproteobacteria > Enterobacterales > Alteromonadaceae > Pseudoalteromonas. The sequence goes on from NZ_NQMR01000078.1 coordinate 16,218, forward strand.
ATACCCAAGCCACTTCAAGATGTGAGGTTCAGGACTGCTGAGCAATGCATGATCTAGGCGCATCTTTGCATTAATGGTTACTCCCTTAAAAAAAGATGGAACAACGAGCATGATTTGCTCAGAAGTCCCTGTAAGGTTGGTTTATAAATACTTTATGCAGCGTAATTGATTTTGAAAAGGGAATAACCATGTTCTTCAATCAATGCCTTTGCCTAAAGCATTTCTAATTCCAACTGAATCCTGCATCTTGAAGTGGTTTGGGTATATATTCATATTTACCTCTGAGCCATAGTAAAAACTTAGTGATTTTATTACATGGTTGCGCACAGAAAAATAAATCCTTTGCTAAGCAAAGTGGCTTTGAAAGTGTTGCTGAAAAAAATAATTTTTACTATTAATTCCACAACAAAGTAAAAAAAATAATATCAAGTCATATTTTAACTGGTTCTCAGAAAAAGATATAGAAAAAAATTCTGGTGAGTCTGCCAGCCTTTTATATTTGTTTATTTACTTTTTATCCTCAAGCAGAGATTTCTAACAGTAAATGGGTCATCGGATTTGGTATTATTTTCAGTAAGAAAATCAGTTTACGAATACCTGTACTTCGCTAGTCTGGCTTAGCTATTATCTTTTTTATCACAGGGTTAACATATGGAAGTGACGATGCCATTCAACTATTTTCAAGTATCACTTTAGGCTTCTTTATCTTTTTACCTATGACCGCATTAATCACTTTACCTCAAGAATTACTTAATATGACAACTCAACGTATTACAGTTGTTTTTAGTTTGTTTTGGTCAATTAGTTACTTATTAGCTACCGTCGTTTTATGGATCTTTGGTAGGCTTGTTGATATAAATGATGGTAATTATGACCCTTCATTTATGTTTATTACAATTGTCAGTAGTAATATCTTCATCGGCAGTTTTTTCTTACCTGAAACAGGAAAAGAATGCCAACAACTTGTATTAGAAAAATATACTCAAGCACTCTCAGGTTTAAATTCCAGTTCACAACTTTATATTGCAGGTGACAGTGCTGGCGGAGCTATCTGCGCCACTTTATCAATGAATAATATTAATAATAAAAAAGTTAAAATAGATAAACAGATATTAATTTATCCTAGTTTAGATTACACCATGAGCTTACCTTCGATTTCAGAAAATGGGCAAGGGTATTTATTAGAAAGTCAAAAAATCGCATGGTATTTTGATCATTATTTTCAGAATAATGAAGATAGAGTATTACTATCGCCCTTATTCGGTCCGATTAGTTCAAACTTGCCTGATACGCTTATATTTACTGCCGGTTACGATCCCCTTAAGGATGAGGGTTTTGCCTATGTTAAAACACTAAAGAAAAATAATACTTCGGTTCAACACAAACATTTTAAAGATATGGAGCATGCATTTATGAATATTGAAGATTTAGTTCAATCTGAGTGTGCACTGCTATTCCAGGAAATTGGGCTATATACCCAAGCCACTTGATAATGCTTGTTTCAGAATTTATCAGGTGAGTTAGCACAAGGCACATCATTTTAGGAATGCTTATTGCCTTTCAAACTCCCGCTGAAATCATGCATTTCCAAGTAGCTTGGGTATATCTACGTACTGAACAAACATAAACACAAAGTACACACAATTTCATTTCTACATATTTTTACTTTATAGTTAATGACTTGAAAAATAAACATACCTAAAATGACGCTAAATAAAAAAGGATTCTCTATGCGTCTATTAAATTTAGTTTCAATATCGCTATTAACAAGCTTTTGCTGTACAGCTCAGGATACAACTCATCATCAATTTGATATTGGATTTTCTGATATAAGAGATTTCGATGACCGATTTTTTGGTATGCGTTATCGATATTACTTTGATAATCTTATCAATAAAGAAGGCCCGCACAAACTAATCCCCTATTTAAATCAAATCGATTCTATTACAGTATCAGGGTTTAGCATTGACGATGTTGATCATTTAGCCATCCACGCAGAAAAATTTACCGAAGACAATTTAATCCTAAGTGGTTATATAAAATACATTCAAGATGATGTTTATCATGGAAAAGATAAGTATTATGAAACATCAATTACTTTAGGACAAAAATTATCTGAAAATCTACAGGTTGGAATCAGTGGTTTTTACAATTACGAAAAAAATAATCAAGTCAATACACCTTCAGATAGCGAATTTACTGTAGGCCCTTATATTAGATGGACTAGCATAGAGAATAGCCAAGGGTGGGACTTAGAGCTAAAGCAATACTCAGGAAAAAAAGAATATATTCAAACTCAAGCTGCCTATTATATCAATAAACAATGGAGTTTATCTCTTTCTTCAAGTGTTGAAATGGATGATTTTGATAACAACAATATAGAAATAAAAACTGAATATTGGTTTGGCGATATTGCTTCTCTTCGCTTTGGTTTAGGTACTAAATTTGGTGATGGTAGCGGAGATATTAAATCAGCAACTTTATTAACTAGCATACGCTTTTAAAGTGAAAATTTTCATCAAAAAATAACTGTTTACTTTCGTTTATGTAAACAGTTAATCTGGCCATATATTTTATTCACATCATTAAATGAAACAGCGACTATGATAAAATTTATTTTATTCAGCTTTATATTTATATGCCAATTTGCACATGCTAGTACAAGTAAATATGACATTTTAAAAGTAATGGCAATGCAGCAAGACGCATGGAACCAAGGAAACTTAAAGCAATATATGCAAGGTTATTGGCAATCTGAAGAATTAAAGTTTGTTGGTAAAAATGGTATTAAATATGGTTGGAAAAACACTTTGAAAAACTATATTACAACATATCCGGATAAAGCAACTATGGGGCAGTTAACATTTGATGTACTTGAAGTTAATGTCAATGGTGACACCGCTTTTGTTTTAGGAAAGTGGTCTTTAAAGCGAAAAACTGATAATCCAAAAGGGTATTATTCACTTTATTGGAAAAAAATCAATGATGAATGGCGCATTGTGATCGATCATAGTAGTTAAAAAATAAGAGTAAGCCCCTCTGTAAAAGGGACTTTAGCCATATTGCTTTACAACATTTAGTACTCTAAAAACAAGCCAGAAAAGCTCCGCTTATTTACCTGAAATTAGCTTAGGAATTAATCCCAGCCTTCATCATTAAACAAACCACTGCTCACAGCCATTGCTTCAACTATCTCAGCAAAACCTGTCGCAAAGTCAGGCATCATTTCAAACATTTGTTGACTCATAGCTTCCAAATGAATATTTTGCTCTTGCGCTTGCTGCTGAGCATTCGATTCATTAGAAAAATAGCTTAAACAACTAATCGCCATAGCAAAGGCAGATCTCAGTTCTATATCAATATTTTCACAATCAAGTAAATCACCAGCATACCCGATACCACGAGCAAAACCTTTACTCCAACTATGCAGTGCACTGCCATGTATAAAATTAGCTGCTACATCATCAACAACAATTAATGATTTTGGAAGTTTATACCCAGTCTCGAATATATCAGTACTTAAATGATTATAAAGGGTCATTAAAGCAAATAACTTATCATCACTAAGAGATGATAAATCTCCAGCTAATATTTCATTTAACCAAACTTCATCTTCAACAGGTGCAGGTGCACAAATAAGTGCAAATAAAAATCCTTCAACGCAAGGTAAGTTCATTGTTTTTTTTGAAGTTTCATCACCAGTTAACCAATCAGCTAATAAATTTAATTCTGTTGATGTTAAGTTAAGTTCTTTCAAGTATCACCCCTATATTCTTCGTCTTTCATTACAGGCTAACTTTATAACGACCTTGAACATCAGGTCGGCCTAAAAATTTAACAGCATCATGCACATCTTTTGGCATATTTACACTAGGCTTAATAAAACCATCGACTGTTAATTTGTTTTTTGCTGCTAATACAATATCAAGTTGCAAACCTAAGTCATTATCTTTACTGACTGCAAATGTAACATTACCTGACTTACATTTACCTTTTGCGGCGATTTCATCAATTGGAAACCAACCTGATAACCCTTGAATTTGTAACTGTTGTATTGATATATCCGCATTTAGCATTTTACAATAAGGCATTCCTAATTGATATTCTTTCACTTTAACAGTGACACGCCCTTTAGCATTAATTGGTAAAGGAAGGTTTACTTGTGCCATTAATAAAGACACTGGCGCTTTGATATTCGCATTACTGATAGCTAACTCTTTTGATAGTAAACTAAACTTGATGGTACCTTTACCTGAATATTCGCCTTCTTGACGAATATTACCAAATTTAATATCTGCAACTAAGTCAGCAGTTAACAATGAGCTTGCACTGAGTGTCCAGCTTAATTTCTTTAAAATAAGCTCTTGATTTCTATCTTTAAAGCGTAATTGAGCAATTGAACCTTGCCAAAGTGAACCTGATACCGAGCCCAAGTTAAGCTGTTTAGGGAAATAAGGTTTTGCAAAAGAAACAGCTATATTTGCAGGCATTAAATTTAAAACAAAAAAGATAAAAGTAAGTAAAAATACCAAAGTTAATCCAATTGTTTTTTTTATATTTTTCATTGTCATTATTTCTCTAAAATCAACTGACTCACTTTCACATAACCCGTATTATCATCTTTACTCATATCTATCTTTTCAATAGTGAACTGATGTTTTTCTACCAATAATGTCAACCAATCAACCAGCTTATTAAACTCAACACTTTCAATTGTTAAACGAAGTGTATTATCTTTCGGTTGCATTTTACTAATCACAATTTGATATTTATTACGTGTTTTATTCACTATTTGACTTAAACTACCAGAACTTATGCTTGCTTTAGGATTTGCTTGTTTAATCTTAGCGATACTAGATTGCATCCATATCACTAAATCCTGCTGCTTATTTAACTCTTTTGTAAAAGTATCTATCGCATTATTTAAAGGTCGCCAAACGCCCATCACAAACACAAAAATAACAAAAATACCGCCAGCTACCATTAACAATTTTTGTTCTTGTTCTTTAAGTGATTGCCAATATTCCAATATTGCTTTCATACTCTATTCTCCTAGCTCACGATTGGCGCCTGACTTTAACTTCACCAACAATATTATCACCATCATTATTAAGTGATCCTTGAGATACTTCTAAACCTTGATTTTCTAAGATAGATTTTACTCTGCCAAATGTCTGAAAGTCTTTCGCTTTTGCCCTTAATCTAATTTCATTACGTTTTTTATCATAACGTAATGAATCAGGTTCAAAGTTCTCGACTTCTTTAAACACAATCACTAAATCATTCATAAGATCTAAGAAACCAGCACCACTGCCACCTTCCAGTTGCTTTAAACGATTCTTAAGCTGTTTTTTAATGAGATGAGGGCGAACCTTAGCACGAGGAAAGGCTGACTTATATTGATCTATTACATTTTGCTTAGCAACAGAGACTTGCTGATCAAGTTGATATACTTGGAACCCTTTTAAACCCAAAGTTAAAACTAATGCAATTGATGCTGCAATCGCTGGCGTACGCCAAGCAGGTCGAACAATATTACTTTGTTTTTTAACCTGATAGTCACCTTGTAATAAATTAAAAGCGTGATTCTTAAGTTGTTTGGCAAATATAACTAAAGGTAAATCAAATTGAGATTCTTTTGATTCTAAGGTTAAACCATTTATTCCACTTAATTGTGCACTTGGTGTAAAGTGCATTAAAGTATCTACTTTAGTTGCACTTATATAGGTATTTAACCAATCAGATTCCACTTCAGCTATTTGCCAATCAGTGGTCTTCACCAACCATTTATTATCTAATGCAATTGCAGATGCTTTATCTATTTCATATGGCAATAATAAAGCATCCGGCATGATTTTTTGTGGAGAAAGTTGATAGTCAGCCAAACACTTAAGCCAAGTCTCAAACCAAGTTTTATTTAAGATTGCCACCTTAATACCGTATTGAGTCTCAGAATTTTTGGTATTTTGATACGGCTCATCTATCGCAATGAATATATCATCCAAGTCACAAGCTAACTCTTCCTCAATGATATAAGGCAAAGCTTGTTGTAGTTTTCGACTAAACTTTGCTGGCAAAGTCACTTTTTTTAATTGCACATCTGCGGCAGGTAATAAGGCTACAAATTGACGGTTTACCGCTTTATCTGTTAAGTTTACTAACTCGTTAGCATTTTGTAATTCGCCACTGGCTATGATTTCTTGTTCTGTATCAGAATAAATTAACCAATGTAATTTATCTGCCTGATTGTGACCTAAACGTATTATTAGAGTTTCACTCATCTACGTCGCCTCCAAATTTACGTGCCAATATACTGACTTTGTTATCTTTTATTTTCATCATCGTTGTCATTCTAAATCGACTTTCAGCAAATGTTGTATTTGCTATCAGTTGAAAATATTCGCTATTTACAACAAATTGTTTATTATCTTTTTTTAATTTTTTAGGTAACTTTTCGTTTGCATCACTGATAAATTTATCAATATCACTCCACCCTTCTGGTTCCCTTTCACTTAAAATTTGCTCTGCAATCTCAGTATCTGTTGCTAACAAAGCAGCTAATAAGTGAGCTTGCTCAGGAAGAATAGTATTTACATTAATTTCGAATAAATCAGAGCCAGGAATGATACATATATAGGGTAATAACCTTTCAACTATTAATGGGTTAAAGCCCTTGATTGTGCGTAATTCTGATATCGATGCTAAAAAATGATTAGCCGTTAAGTAAGGAATTTCACGAGATAAATATTCATCTTCTTCCGCACCTTCAGGGCGGCGGTTATCATCTTTATCAAGCCAATCTAATAAAGTATCAGCAAGCTCCTCTTGTGAGTTTTCTAGCGGAAGACTCTCAACTTCATCAAGTTTGTCTAACAATCTCAAAAATACACCATGAATTTCAGGTAGTTTATCTGCTGAATTGGCATTAGGCTTTGCCCTAAATGCATTTAAGTTTAAACAAGCTTGTAAGTCTGAAATTTGGCCACTTATCGTACCTCCTTCAACTGGAAAGGTTGCTTCTTCTTGTGCCCAAGGCTGTTTTAAATTAACTATTTCTTTGTCATCTTTTTTAGTCTGAATTAAAGCCTGTTTTGCTAGCGCTTCTGCCGCATAGCCATACCATTTTGCTTGTTGATGCTCTTGTAAAATACTATTTTTATTAACGAGCACCATCATCCGAGAACTCATTTCAACTGCTAATGTAGCAGCAAGTGCTACTACAAATAATACGATAATCAATGCTGCACCTGAGTTATTTTTTGTCATCAACAACTCCTGCGCCCGGCACTAAAAAAACACGCGTAATAGGTTCGATATCTTTTAATTTCAATTCAATTTTTATTGCTCTTGGTAGTGATTTAACTTTCCATGCGTCTAGCCACTTATCTCTGTCATTACGATACTTAACCAAAAACTCTTCCACGTTTTCTAGCAAAACATGTTTTCGAGGCTGTGCATCATCTAAACTATCGATATAAACTTTATAAATACGTTCAAGCTTGTCGTCTACAACACGATACCCTATTGCTTGTAGTTCACTGCGCGGTAATAAATTTGCAGGATTGCGCCAACCATCACGTACAAAAGCTAATCCATCATATTGGCTATTCATTAAATAGTGCCCGGCAATTAAGTATTGCTCAATACGCTCACCTGACTCATTACGACCTATACGTTGCGCCATTTGACTAAAGTCTTGATCCATTAATCTAAAAGTGGTTTGTAGCGTATTTAACTCAGCGATAGTTTGCTCTGATGTTTCATTGGTAAGAATGGCTGTATTTAAAATCTGGTGACTTGCAACAACAATAAAACCTAAAATACCTAAAGCAACCATGACTTCAAGCAAAGTAAATCCGAGTTGCTTAGATTGAGATTTTAACATATTCACTTGGTATTACTCTTAGTGACATAGGTACTTAATTCGTAAACAGCTTCTTGGTATTTTTCACTCTCAAATACAACAACTGTGACCTGATAAAAGTCTGCAGTTTCTGTTTTTATGACTTTTTGCTGCCAATACCATTTATGACCTGCTTGTTCTTCATTGCCTTTTTTATTATTTTTAGGCGGCCATTTATCACTCAGAGTTATTTCAGCTAATTGGTTTTCAGCAACCCAAGAGGCATAAGCTTGCTGTTCTACAATTGAAAGGTGATTAATATGCTGACCAGCGACTTGCATCGCTGCAATCCCCGCCATAGCACAAATACTTAATGCAACCATCACCTCTAATAAAGTAAACCCTACACTTTTATTTTTCATAGTTCAGGTTCTCTCTTAAATAAAACCGGCGCCATAAACTCACCTTGAATAAAAAAGGTCGGTTCTACTTGCTCTTTTAATGAAAGTGATAATGAAAAAGGGCTCACCTCCCCTGATGATAACAATATAACTTGAGGCACTTTTAATTTTTCAATTTCTAAAAAGCTTTCTTCATCATCTGTATCCATCAACTCTCGCCAATCAACTTGCTCTAATAAGTTGTCTTGTGCCCAAGGAAGATCATCAAGCTGTAACTCAACATCCATAAAGTCAGGAAATTTAACCGCTTTGAAAACCTTATTGCCAGTTAAAGGTATCCACTTTTCGCCATCAAATGCAAGAAACTCTAAAACACCTTTATCGATATGAAAGCCTAACTCTAACTGGTTTAATACCGCATAGTCAGCAGCTAAATTAATAACCGAATTCATTTTAACAGCTGATTTTTCTAATTCATCTTCTTGACCACCGCCTAAATTGTAAACCATCATATTAGTGGCAAATGCGATAATGACTAATACAACCATGATTTCAATTAAGCTAAAGCCTAAACTTTTTTGACGATAACGTGTAAAACCATGCGTTTTACTGCATGGTTTTAAATTTTTCACCTTACTGTGAATACTATGAAACAAGTGCTATTCCAAAAGCTATTTTAACCTTGTGTATCTTCTTCATTCCAATTACCAATATCATCTTCTGTACCCACTTCACCGTCAGGGCCCATAGAAAACAAATCAATTTTACCATTATCACCAGGGCTTACTAGCTGGTACGGATTACCCCATGGATCTTCAGGTAATTTATCGATAAAACCACCTTCGGGAAAACGTCTTGGTAAAGGTTCAATATCCGTTTCTGTTACTAATGCTTCAAGACCTTGCTCTGTTGACGGATATACTTTATTACGCAATTTATACATCGCCATCGCATCTTCTAACTGCTGTATGTCTAAATGCGCTTTATCTACAGCCGCTTCTTCTTGTTGTCCCATAATATTGGGTGCAACTATCGCCATGATCATGCCTATGATCACTAAAACCACCATTACTTCTAATAGTGAAAAACCAGACTGTTTTTTCATTGTTTACCTCTAATTTTAAATTTTATAAGACTTTTATTAAGACTACATACCAATCGCTTTGTTCATTGCCATTATTGGCTGTAATATTGCCATTACAATAAACAATACAATCACTGCCATTCCCGCAATCATGGCAGGTTCAAGAAGCTTTAATGACACACTCACTAAGCTTTCAAATTCTCTATCCTGATTATCTGCCGAACGTTCTAACATTTGCTCAAGCTCACCTGACTTTTCACCACTGGCAATCATATGCAACATCATAGGGGGGAAAAACTTTGTTTGCTGTAATGAAGCCCTTAGCGTCGCACCTTCACTTACTTTAACAGCCGCATCTCCTACAGCCTTTTTTATGCGTTCATTTGCCAGTACTTCACCTGATATTTTCATACCTTCTAATAAAGGTACTGAGCTAGAGGATAAAATACTTAATGTACGGGCAAATCGCGCAGTATTTAAGCTGCGACTTACTTTTCCTAAACCCGGAAGCGTTAAAAGTTTACTATCATACCAAAAGCGAATATGTGGTTTTGCTAACGCCTTTTTTATACCAAAAATAAGACTTAAAAATACAACTAAGGTGATCAACCAATAGTTTTGCACATAATTACTCGCAGCAAGTACCCACTCTGTCGTCCAAGGCAAAGCTTGTTTTGATTTTTCAAATGTTTTTAATATTTTAGGTACTACACTACCTAATAATATAGAAATAATACCAATTGCAAAAACAACTAGCACCATTGGATAAACCATAGCTTGTGTAATTTGGCTACGCATATGCTGACGTTGCTCAGTATAATCAGCTAAGCGATTCAGTACTTTATCTAAATGACCTGACTTTTCACCTGCCGCAACCATGGCACGATATAAATAATCAAATACATGAGGAAATTCAGCTAAGCCATCAGCTAAAGTATAACCTTCGACAACTTTTGAGCGAACCGACATTAGCATGCCTTTTAGTCTAGGCTTTTCACATTGTTCAGCTACCGCTAATATTGCTTCTTCTACAGGTAATGCCGACTGTATTAATGTTGCTAATTGGCGTGTAATTAAAGAGAGATCGGCAGTTGATATTTTAGTTTTAAAAAAACTACCACTTTGTTTTCTCTCTCCCTCTGCTGCAACATTAATTTCTAAAGGTGTTAAACCTTTTTCTCTTAAATTATGCCTGACCTGTTTTGCGGTATCCGCTTCAACCAAGCCCTTTATGCTTTTACCTTTAGCATTTAATGCTTTGTATTCAAATGCAGGCACTAGCTTTCCTCTCTAGTAACACGCAATACTTCTTCTAATGTTGTTTCGCCTAGTAATACTTTTCTACAACCATCTTGTCGAATACTGGGTGTTGTTTTACGAATATATTTTTCTACCGCTTGTTCACTTTTACCGTTATGAATAAGCTCTCTGATAGCATCATCAACAACCAATAATTCATGAATACCTGTACGACCTCGATAACCATTGTGATTACATTCTGTACAGCCTAATGCTCGGTAAATTTGCACTCCCTGATTAAATTCAACCCCCAATAAACGACATTCTTTTTCATCTGCCACATGAGATTGCTTACAATCAGGACATAAAGTACGTACTAAACGTTGTGATAAAACACCTAATAATGATGAAGATAATAAAAAAGGCTCTACCCCCATATCTTCCATACGTGTTATTGCACCTGCTGCGGTATTCGTATGTAAAGTAGATAATACCATGTGACCGGTTAATGACGCTTGAACTGATATTTGTGCTGTTTCTAAATCACGGATTTCCCCCACCATAACGACATCAGGATCTTGACGTAAAATGGCGCGTAAGCCACGAGCAAATGTCATATCCACTTTAGCATTTACTTGTGTTTGACCAATACCTGCAATTTCATACTCAATGGGATCTTCAACAGTTAAAATATTGCTTTCTTTTGAATCTATCTCAGCAAGACCTGCATATAGCGTAGTACTTTTCCCCGAGCCTGTAGGCCCAGTAACTAAAATAATACCGTGCGGCTTACGTACTAAATCAGTGAAAGTCACACGATTATCATCATTCATACCTAAATCTTGTAAATCTAGGCGCGCATTGTTTTTATCAAGTAAACGTAATACGACACGCTCACCATAACTTGAAGGCATAGTTGATACACGTACATCAACAGCACGACCCGCTATTTTTAAGCTAATACGACCGTCTTGCGGTATACGTTTCTCAGCAATATCTAATTTAGCCATTACCTTGATCCGAGAAACTAATAAAGAAGATAGCTTGCGATTAGGTTTTAATACTTCTTTTAAAACCCCATCAACTCTAAAACGGATCACTAAATCCATCTCAAAAGTTTCAATATGTATATCTGAAGCACCTTCTTTAATTGCTTCACCTAACATAGCATTAATCAGCTTGATAATCGGTGCATCATCATCACTGGCTAACAAATCTTCCGTTGTCGGCAACTCTTCAGCTAAAGAGAATAAATCAACTTCGTTGCCAATATCTTCCATAATTTGCTGCGTTTCAGAGCTATCTCTTTGGTAGATAGCTTCGATTTGTAATTCAAAGTCATCATCAGTAAGTCGCACCGTTGTAAAACTTTGAGCTGCAATACGTCTTGCTTCAAGTAAAACTTCTAGGTTTAACTCACCTTTATAAAACAAAGTGAAATTATTACTTTGCTGTTCATGACTCAAAAACACACCAAAGCGACGCGCATAAGAAAAAGGCAGGCGCTTAGCAGCCATTGGAACTGCGACCGCTAACTCAGTCATCTTTTTTCTCTTTTTTATTTTTATTGTGCAAGAACTCTTGATAAGTAGGTGGTAAAACTAATTCATCATTCCACTCAGGTAATACTGGAGTTTGCGAACCGGGCATTAATGATATACCTTTTTCATCCATTTTTTCTTGCTCTGAACGCAGGTAATTATATTTTTCATGGCTTAATTTATTCATAGTGACACCATCACGAATGATAGTTGCCCGAATAAATACCATTAAATTACGTTTGCGTTTAGTAGTACTACTTGATTTAAATAAATGGCCTAAAATTGGAATGTCACCTAAAATCGGCACCTTAGAAACACTTTCTTGCACATCTTCATCAATCAAACCTCCCAGTATAACCATCTTGCCATCATCAGCTAATACGGTTGTACTAAATTCACGTTTATTAGTAATAATATCAACCGAAGTGGAACCACTGATACTCGAAACTTCTTGCTCAATAGTTAATAGAATTGCAGAGCCATCATTAATTTGTGGTGTTACTTTTAATTTTATACCGACTTCTTGACGATCTACCGTACTAAATGGGTTTGAATTATTACTCCCTGCAGCAGAACCTGTCAAAATTGGAATTTCTTGACCTACGATCATCGAGGCTTCTTGATTATCCATGGTAGTAATTGAAGGTGTTGATAAAACATTAGTATTAGTATCAGTTGCAGCGGCTTGAATAATCGCGCCCCAATCACCTTTAATGATACCCATAGCCATACCACTGACACTGGAAAGTAAGCTTGCAGCAGCGGTTAAATCACCTTCTACAACTCTTGTAGTCGGAGCAGAACCCACAGTACTGCCATTAGCATTGGTAGAGGCTGTTGTTTCGGTAATCGTTTTATCTCTTGCTTGTTCCGCTGCCACAGCTAATGAACCAACAGGTACAGTGCCATTATTAAATTGTACCATGCCGCCTTGCTTTGTGATCCACTGAAAACCTAAGTTAATACCATCACCTTCAAATACCTCTAAGATAATCGCTTCAACTAAAACTTGTGGACGACGCACATCTAATTTAGCAATGACTTTTTCAAGTGAACGCATTACATCAGGTTGTGCTGTAATAACGAGTGAATTCGTTTCAGTATGGGCTTCTATACTTGTTTGGTTTTTACTATTACGACTTTTAGATTTAGAGCTAGATTTCTTTTGTTCCTCAGCAATTGACTTGCTTACACCCTGCAATACTTTTACTAATTCTTCGGATTTAGCGTAGTTTAGATATACAACCTTAGTATTACCTTGGCTTTCAAGTTCGCCATCTAATCTTTTAATTAATTCTAAAGCTCGCTCCCTTGCTTGTGTTTCACCACTTACAATAATGCTATTAGTACGATCATCAGCAACCACTTTAGGAATTAAAAAAGCCGGTATATTAGACTTTCCAGAGGTTGGTTTATAAATTTTTTCAATAACAGATACAATATCACCAGGTGCTGCATGTTTTAAACGAATGATATCAACTTGTTTATCACCCGCCTGATCAACTAAACGTATGATTTTAACCAAGCGATTTACTGATGCAGCATGACCTGTCAGCATCATTACGTTTGCGTCTTTATAATTAGTTACATGACCACCATCTTTTTGATCACTAAACTGACGAATAAGCGGGCCTAACTCTTGAACACTGACATTTTTAACACGAATAACACGTGTCACCATCATATCACCGTAAGATGTGTCATCGCCATCATCCATTACTGGTACGCTAGATTTTTTAGCGCTAGAGCTTTTTTCTATTTTTAATATACCGTTATCCATTTCAACAACAGCAATACCTTGCACTTCCAGTACATTTAAGAAAAATTGATAATAAAGCTTTTCATCCATTAATTCATAGCTGCGCACGTTAATTTTGCCGCGTACTGCTGGGTCAATAATAATGGTTTTATTTAAATTTTTACCAACGATATTAATAAACTCATTAATATCTGTGCCCTTAAAATTAGCTGAATACTCTACAGCAGCAACAGACAACGAAGTTCCTATAGCAAGCATCAATGCGGCGTATTTTGCCAACCCTTTCTTAATTTTAGTGCTTTTTTTTAGGCGGCCTTGCATGTGATTCATCTTATAAACTCCGAATCTATTATTCTAAACTAAACAATACGTCCAATTGTTCGCCCTTGCGATCAATTGAAATCGTAGCTGATTGTGCGGTGCGCAATTCATTAATTGCAGCCATAGCTTGCTTCATATCAGTAAGCATATAACCATTGATTGAAGTTGCTAAGTCATTGTTCTTCAACCCCATCTTTTTAAATAACGCAGGATCTTTTCCAGGTCTTAATTTATATCCAACTAATTCACCATTTACCCTAGATGGCGAAACTCGAATATAATCAAATAACTTACCTGGATCTTTTACTAATTCTGCCCGTTTTTCACGAATTTCACGTTTTACATCTGCATTTTGCGTTGCTTTAATAGTACGTGAATTTTTTGTGATTTTTTTAGGGAAAGTACTTTGTGGCTTACGTTTTACACCACTTACTGTTTTCGAAAAGTTAAACCCGTCTAACATCAAAGTTTCATATCGACTACGTACCTGTATAATGACACGATCTGCAAATACCTGTTTAATTGTTGCTCGCGTGCCTTTAACAACATCTCCGACCGCATAGGTTTCTTGTGAGCCTTGGCTTTCTATAATAGCTGAACCAGCTTTATCATTTTGATTCACAGCCATCACACCCGTTAAATTGATATTTAATGTTGTTTCTGGGGCATCGTTAATGATTTTTGGTGTTTCAATTTCTGTTTTAATCGGTTTTGCATTGGCAATACCAAATAAATTTAGATCGGTAATACCTGAACTATTAATGCTACTGCGGCTAGCTGAATTTGAATTAGAGCTATTAATAAATGAATTTGATTCTTGAGGTTGTGGCCAAAATAGCCAAAATGCTTGAGCAGATAAATATGCAACATACACCACAATTACTAATAGTAGTGTAAAACTAATTTGCCTTTCTGGTAGTTTGGCAATTAAATACTGAATTTGTTGTGATTTTTGCTGCATAACCTTTATTTTTTATAATTAATAGCGATGACATCTTAACGCGCTTATTTTCATACAACAAGTGACTTAATAGTTAATCTTATCTAGAAATTGAATAAAAAGGTACAAACACCTTTCTAACACTTATTCTTACTATGTTTAAGTATTTCGTAAACAAATGTAGTCTCTTTTTAAAAAAGTCTTTTCATGCTATATTTCGCACAATTTCTCAGCGATATTTAATTTAGAATGGCAAAAAATCCAAAAACACAGCCAAATGACACTCTTAAAGTTAGATTAGATAAATGGCTTTGGGCTGCAAGGTTTTATAAAACCCGCGCTATAGCAAGAGACATGGTTCAAGGGGGAAAAGTTCAATATAATGGCCAAAGGTGCAAAGCTAGTAAAACAGTTGAAATAGGCGCAATTATAAAACTGACTCAAAATTATGATGAAAAAATCATTACTGTTTTAGTTATATCTGAACACAGACGCGGCGCACCTGAAGCACAACTTTTATATCAAGAGTCAGATGAAAGCATAAAACAGCGTGAAATAAATACGATAGCTAGAAAAAATAACAATTTCTTTTCACCACATCCAGATCGTAAACCAGATAAGAAACAAAGACGTAAAATTATTCAATTTAAACAGAATTAAGCGAAGCAAAACCCGTTTTATTAAAGCACTTTATAGTAATACCGCAGGATTTAAATTCTACGATACATAAATTTAAGATAGGCAAGTTCAAGATGCAAGATTTATTACACAGATATATTTTTGAAGACCTCGATGCCAGGGGGGAATTAGTTCAGTTAAACACCACGTTTAACGAAATCATTAAAGGTCATGATTACCCAACTCCAGTTAAAGAGTTACTAGGGGAATTATTAGCAGCAACCTGTTTGTTAACGGCGACTCTAAAATTTGAAGGTGACATTGCCGTTCAGTTACAAGGTGATGGTCCTGTAAAGTATGCCGTGATCAACGGTGATAACGAACAAAATATGCGAGGCATTGCGCGCCTACAACGTGAAATAAAAGGCACAAGTATCAAAGAACTGATCGGTAAAGGCCAGATGGTCATTACTATCACACCTAAAAAAGGTGAAAGATATCAAGGTATAGTGCCACTTGATGCTGATACATTAGCAAAATGTTTAGAGCAATACTTTACACAGTCGGAGCAATTAAAAACTCGTTTATGGTTTGCAACTAATATTACTGAAGATGCAGCTAAAGTATCAGGCTTATTTTTACAAGTATTGCCTGTTGATAAAGAAAAAGCTGAACAAGACTTTATTCATCTTGAAGCACTATCAAATACTATTAAAGATGAAGAGTTGTTAACTTTAGATGCAACGACTGTTTTAACTCGTCTTTATCATGAAGACAATCCAAAAGTATTTGAACCGCAAGCTGTAAATTACAAATGTACTTGCACTCGTGATAAAACTGCAGGCGCATTAATGAATGTTGGTCTTGAGTCTTTATTAGAAGAAATAGCAAGCCATGGTGACATTCAAATTAATTGCCATTACTGCTTACAAAATTATATTTTTGATGAATCGCAAGTCAGAGCCCTTTTTCACTAACTGTAAATTATAAATATTAGTAATTTTTATTACTGGCAAACAGCCGAGCATTGCTCGGCCTTTTTATTGCTCAAATATGGAAAACAGACTGACACCGCTGTCATTAATAAATTTCATCTTACATTGGCAATATGATACCGGTGTCATAAATGATTTTTTTGAAAACTACGACTTAACGCCTTTTATTGCTTTTGTTTTAGCCAGTGATCACCTAGAATTAGCGCCTAATCTCACAATCGTTCTTTATAACTAAACCCCGTTCAAACGTAGGAGTGTTTTTGCATGACCGCTTTAGAAAACTCAATTGATTTGTCACTATATGGTATCAATGATGTGACAGAAATTGTTTACAATCCCTCTTATGAGTTGCTTTTTTCAGAAGAAACTAAAGCCGGCCTAGAAGGTTTTGACAAAGGTGTCGAAACTAAACTTGGCGCAGTAAATGTAGACACAGGTATTTTTACCGGTCGTTCACCTAAAGATAAATATATTGTTCGTGATGACGTAACTCGCGATACAGTATGGTGGTCTGATCAAGGTAAAAATGATAACAAACCTATGACCCCAGAAACATGGGATCATTTAAAAGGTTTAGTTACAACACAATTAAGCGGCGAACGTTTATTTGTTGTTGATACTTTTTGTGGTGCTGATGAAGCAACACGTTTAAAAGTACGTTTCATTACTCAAGTAGCATGGCAAGCACATTTTGTTAAAAACATGTTCATTCGTCCTACTGAAGCTGAGCTTGAAAATTACGAACCTGATTTCGTAGTTATGAACGGTGCAAAAACAGTCAATAATAAATGGAAAGAGCAAGGTCTTAACTCTGAAAACTTTGTTGCTTTCAACTTAACTGAAAAAGTTCAACTGATCGGTGGTACTTGGTACGGCGGCGAAATGAAAAAAGGTATGTTCTCCATGATGAACTACTACCTTCCGCTTCAAGGCATTGCATCTATGCACTGTAGTGCAAATGTTGGTAAAGATGGCGATACAGCAATTTTCTTTGGTTTATCAGGGACTGGTAAAACAACGCTTTCTACAGATCCTAAACGTCAACTTATCGGTGATGATGAACATGGTTGGGATGACAATGGCGTATTTAACTTTGAAGGCGGTTGTTACGCAAAAACAATCAACCTTAGCAAAGAAAACGAACCAGATATCTATAATGCAATCCGTCGTGATGCATTATTAGAAAACGTAACTGTTGATGCGAACGGTAAAATTGATTTTGACGATAACTCGAAAACTGAGAACACACGTGTTTCTTACCCGATTCACCATATCGACAATATAGTAAAACCAGTTTCTCGTGCAGGACATGCTAAGAAAGTAATTTTCTTAACTGCTGATGCATTTGGTGTTTTACCACCAGTTGCTAAATTAACGCCAGAGCAAACTGAATACTACTTCCTTTCAGGTTTCACAGCAAAACTAGCCGGCACTGAACGTGGTATTACAGAGCCTACCCCTACTTTCTCTAGCTGTTTCGGTGCTGCATTTTTAAGCCTACATCCAACTCAGTACGCTGAAGTATTACATAAACGTATGGAAGATGCTGGCGCAGAAGCTTACTTAGTTAACACAGGTTGGAACGGTACTGGTAAACGTATTTCTATCAAAGCAACGCGTGCCATCATTGATTCAATCTTAGATGGTTCAATTGATAACGCTGAAACAACTGTTATCCCTATGTTCAACTTAGCCGTACCGACTTCAGTTGAAGGTGTTGAAGGTGACATCCTTGATCCTCGTAGAACATACAAAGATGCAAGCGTTTGGAATGATAAAGCAGTAGATTTAGCACAACGCTTTGTAAATAACTTTGAGAAATTCACTGATACAGATAATGGTAAAGCATTAGTATCAGCTGGTCCTCAGTTATAATATTGCTGCGAGAGTTTACTCTCGAACATTAACAAAATAAAAAGGTTAGCTAAGGCTAGCCTTTTTTAATATCCACCAAAAAGGGGTCGGAGTACATTAACCCATTTTAAGTTAATTCACTCCGACCCCTTTTTAGTTTTATTTTTTTTCCCTACTGTTTAACAAGGAAGTTTACTTTTGCTTCTAACCCACCTTCAGGCATATTTCTTAAAGTTACTGTGCCATTATGCATATCTACGATACGTTTGATGATTGCTAAACCTAAACCACTGCCTTCACTTCCACGCGCTAAATCTCCTTGTGTGAATGGTTGAAATACGCGTTCTAGTTCGTTTTCAGGAATGCCAGGGCCTTTATCTTGGATGGCCACATAAGCGTATTTTTTAGATTTATCTAAACCTGTTATCACTTGAATATCATCATCAGAGTAACGCAGTGCGTTCACGATCATATTTGTTATTACACGCTTGATTGCAACATGACTTAATGGAATATTTGGAATATTGTCATTAAGCTGAGCTTTAATCACTCTTTGCTGTTTTTGTTCAGAAGAAACGACCTCGGCAACTAAAGCATTTAAGTCTTCACTATCTAATTCTGCCACTTTATGATGCCTTAGATATTCAATGAATTGATCTATAATCGTATTCATATCTTCTATATCATAAATAATGCCATCTCGTAAATAATCTTCATCGTCAGACATCATTTCTGTAGCTAAGCGAATACGTGTTAAAGGCGTTCTCAAGTCATGTGATACTCCCGCCATCAATAAGCGCCGGTCTTCTTCGAGCTCTTTAATGCCTTTAGACATTTGATTAAATGCACGTGTTACTTCAATCACTTCAATAGAACCGCGCTCTTTGAGTTGAGTAGAATAATCCCCTACACCAACTTTAACCGCGGCATCTTGTAATGATTTTAGTGGTCGGTTTAATTGGCTCGCAAATAACCAGCCACCTAAAACACTTAACACACCGATACAAGCCAAATAAAATGTTAAAAACTCTAATTGCGTTTCTTTAAAGCCCATTAACGGTACTCGCACCCAATATCCTGGTGCTTGTGGCGATTCAACCCAATAAACTAGTTGGCTTGCTTGATTAATTCTAACTCGTGCAGGTCCACCTAATTGCTCTGACATTATGTTAGATAACATCGGATATTCAGATGCCATTTCAAGACCATTTTTAAATGCTTTTTTTTCACTCATGACTTCTACCCCTGTTGCCAAATGAAATTTCTCGGCTATTTCAGGAGATAAAACAATGCCATCGTTAACACCTATAAATACGATTTTAACTTGTTTAGAAAGCATTAAAGTTACTTGCTCAATAGTAGGTTTAACGACATAAAAAGTCACTGATATATATGAAACAATTTGATTAATTAAAAGTAGTGCACCAACAAAAAATACTGTTTGTCCAAATGCACTACGCGGAAATAATCGCATTATTCATCACTGTCAGGAACAAATACATAACCAAGTCCCCAAACTGTTTGTAAGTATCTAGGGTTAGCTGGATCGTCTTCAATCATACGACGCAGACGAGAGACCTGAACATCAATACTACGTTCAAGGGCGCTGTAGTCACGACCTCGCGCTAGATTCATTAACTTATCACGGCTAAGCGGTTCTCTTGGGTGAGTAACTAACGCTTTTAAAACAGCAAACTCACCACTTGTTAGCGATATAATTTCATCACCGTGGCTCATTTCACGTGTTGCTAAGTTTAGTTTAAAGTTACCAAATTCAATTTTATTTTCTTCTGCAGCAGGTGCACCCGGTACATCAGCTGAACGACGGCGTAAGATTGCTTTAATACGAGCTAATAATTCACGCGGGTTAAAAGGTTTAGGAATGTAATCATCGGCACCGAGCTCTAAACCAATAATGCGGTCAACTTCATCGCCTTTGGCAGTTAACATGATAATTGGAATATCATTTTCTTTTTGTCGTAAACGACGACAAATAGATAAACCATCTTCACCTGGTAACATTAAATCTAATACTAACAAATGAAAGTTTTCACGCTCTATCAGGCGATCCATTTGTTCTGAATTTCCAGCTGAACGGACGATAAAACCTTGTTCTACTAGGTAACGTTCTAATAATGAACGTAAGCGCATATCATCATCTACTACTAAAACTTTGGTTGTTTCCTGTCCCATGTCCAACTCCGAGCTAACTTCTGTTATTAATATGAACTAAATATAAAAGAAAATGATCATAATAAGAATCCTTTTATGATTTAGTTTGTTACGGAAAGTTTCATAATGGCTAAATTAACATCAAACTCATCATAACTACGGACTCTAAAGGAATTATTTCTCGTATTCAATTGCGTTTACAAACCATTCTTTATTACCCTGTGGCGTTTTTACAATAAATTCATCATCTACTTGTTTTTTTAATAATGCTCTGGCCATTGGTGAGTCGATAGAAATATAAGACTCCATTTCATCGCCATATATTTCATCTGGACCCACTATTTTAAATGATTTTGTTTCGCCTGCTTCATTTTCAATATAAACCTTGGCGCCAAAAAATACTTTACCTTCTTGAACCTGTGAGTATTCAACCACTTTTAAATCAGGTAATCGTTTTCTTAAGTATCTAACACGCCGATCTATTTG
This sequence comes from Pseudoalteromonas sp. NBT06-2, assembly GCF_002276045.1. Taxonomy (GTDB): domain Bacteria; phylum Pseudomonadota; class Gammaproteobacteria; order Enterobacterales; family Alteromonadaceae; genus Pseudoalteromonas. Next base: position 37,471 of record NZ_NQMR01000078.1, read on the forward strand.
ACGTAAAACACGTTTATTAAAAGTGTAATCGGCATTTTCAGATCTATCTCCCAAGCTTGCAGCCCATGTTACTATTTTTGTAATTTCAGGACGTTTTACAGTCCATAAATAATTTTCTTCTTCTTGAAGTTTTCTATAACCTTCGGCTGTTACTAAATTTGTTTTCACACGTTTATATCTTCAATTAATTAAAAAAATAAAAAGGATGCACTTAAGCATCATAGATAATTTAAGCTTCTTTTCAAACACTCGATCAGTAAAAATGATGCAAATGCACTTTAAAATTGGACTTTTGCAGTACTAATAGAGACAATATTATTCATTATATGGTCTATCATAGCGGGTTTTGAATTTAGCATCAGTATTTTACCTAGCTGATTCAAAAAACCATTTATTTTCATGACCACTTCATTTGATATACGTTTATAGGTTCAAAATGAGCAAAATTGCATCTCAATTGGCACAAGAACTCAATGCCAATGAAAACCAAGTTAACGCAGCCACGCAATTATTAGATGAAGGTGCAACAGTACCATTCATAGCACGCTACAGAAAAGAAGCAACTGGCGGATTAGATGATACACAGCTGCGCTTATTAGAGCAGCGCCTTGGTTATTTAAGAACCTTAGAAGAAAGGCGAAAATTCATATTAAATACCATAAAAGACCAAGACAAATTAACATCTCAGTTAGAGCAAGATATAAAAGCAACAAACAGTAAAACTGAGTTAGAAGATTTATACCTACCTTTTAAAGCTAAACGCAGAACCAAAGGCCAAATTGCAATCGAAGCGGGTTTAGAGCCATTAGCCAACAACTTGTTTTCTCAACCATCATTAACGCCAGAAAACGAAGCACAAAACTTCTTAAATCCAGAGCAAAAAATCAACGAAATAAAAGATGCTTTAGATGGCGCTAAATTTATTTTAATAGAACGTTTTGCTGAGGATGCTAAATTACTTGCTAAATTACGTCGTCAAATCAGCCAATACGGCGTGATAAATAGCCGCTTAGTAAAAGGTAAAGAAAACGAAGGTTCAAAATATCAAGATTACTTTGAACACACAGAAAATCTAAAAAAAGTACCTTCTCACCGTGCACTTGCCATGTTACGAGCGCGTAGTGCCGGCGTAGTACAACTAAAAATGGTGCCCGACCCAAGTTCAGAACGCCCAGAAGGCATATGCATTAATATTATTGCTAAGCACTTTAATATCGATTTACAAAATACAGCAGCAAGTGAGTGGCTATTAAGTGTTGTGCAAACTTGTTGGAAAGCAAAATTATCACTTCACCTAGAAAACGAATTTTTAGGCGCTATGCGCGATAAAGCCGAAAATGGCGCTATTGATGTATTTGCTAAAAATCTAAAAGACTTATTAATGGCAGCGCCTGCCGGCCCACGTGTTACTTTAGGTTTAGATCCTGGTTTACGTACTGGCGTAAAAGCAGCATTTGTTGATGTAACAGGGAAAATGCTAGGTCACTGCACTATATTCCCACATGCACCGCAAAATCATTGGGACAAATCATTACGCACTTTAAGCCAATTGTGTCGCCAACATAAAGTAGAGTTAATCGCCATTGGTAACGGTACTGCCTCGCGCGAAACCGACAAGCTTGCAGCTGAATTAATAAAAACTGAAAGCGATTTGAAAATAAATAAAATTATTGTCAGCGAAGCAGGTGCATCAGTTTATTCAGCGTCAGAATTAGCAGCGAACGAGTTCCCTGATTTAGATGTATCTATTCGTGGTGCTGTTTCTATTGCGCGTCGCTTGCAAGACCCTCTTGCTGAGCTAGTAAAAATTGAACCTAAAGCCATTGGTGTTGGCCAATACCAACATGACGTATCGCAAAGCCTGTTATCAACTAGCCTAGATGGTGTAGTAGAAGACTGTGTAAATGGCGTTGGTGTCGATATCAACATGGCTTCAGCACAATTATTAGCCCGTGTATCTGGCTTAAATAAAACGCTATCGCAAAACATTGTTAAATATCGTGATGAAAATGGCGTATTTACCGATCGTAGCCAACTTAAAAAAGTAGCACGCTTAGGGCCAAAAGCATTTGAACAAAGTGCTGGTTTCTTACGTATTAGCAATGGCACCGACCCACTAGATAGCTCGTCCGTTCACCCTGAATCATACCCAGTAGTAAAACGCATACTAATGAAAACCAATATCGAAGTATCTGATTTAATGGGTAACAGCGAAAGCTTAAAAGCCTTAAATGCTAATGACTTCACAGATGAAAAATTTGGTCTGCCAACAGTAACTGATATCATTGAAGAGCTAGATAAACCGGGTCGCGATCCGCGACCACAATTTAAAACAGCCACATTCAAAGAAGGTGTAGAAACCGTATCAGATTTAAAACCAGGCATGATTTTAGAAGGTGTAGTTTCAAACGTCGCTAACTTTGGTGCATTTATAGATGTAGGCGTACATCAAGACGGCTTAGTACATATTTCGTCTATCACTAATAAATTTATTTCAGATCCGCGTGAAATCGTAAAAGCCGGTGATATTGTAAAAGTAAAAGTAGTAGAAGTAGATGTTGCTCGTAAGCGTATCAGCTTTACCATGCGCTTAGATGATGAAATTCATACTTCACCTCAATCTAAACAAAATCATAAACCACAAGCTAATAAGTCTCAAGCAAACGATGCGCAAAGAAAACCACAACATCAAGCTAAGTCAAGGAAAGAATCTAACAATGCAGCTATGGGTAATGCCTTTGCGGATGCATTTGCTAAACTTAAAAAGTAATTAAGAACAATAACTTATGGTTCAACGGCATTTAAATGACCACATATTGGCCACAACTTTAAAATCAATTGTAATAACTACGCTTTCCGGATAGGGGGTCCCCCAGCGCCACCAAATTAAGTGCTATGAATTAGGTAGTTAGGTTAAATCTTAACTACCTTTTTTGTATCTAAAATTTAATTCGCCATAAAATTGCCATTTTTTATTATGTATAATAAGTAAAATGAGGGAATGAAATAGCAAAAGTTTAAACCCATTTAAAAACTTTTAGTTACTGAGCATATTATTAAAATATAAATTTAATTAACCATCAAAAAAATTTTTAATCTGATAAATCCATTCAGGTATGATTCCTTCTTTATCGAAGGATTGAGACCTAAAGTACTCTCCCTCATTTTCCCTTGATGAGCAAATTTCAACATATTTTTTAGCAAAAAGAATCTTATTTTCCCCAAGGTTTTCTTTAAAGTAATCTTCTAATTCAAGATTTTTAAAGTTTTTTATAAAACTTGTATTACCATATGTATTTTGATATTTAAAATCATCGTTACCGGTCAGTTCTCTAATTGTTTCTAGGAAAATACAAGGTTCTAAAGCTTGTTCAATGTCAGTAGGAGAGGTATCTGCATTCGCAAGATCTAGTAAATGAGTTTTCTCATGTGAGTTTTTATTACTTAATCGACTTATTTTTAGGTTATTCCTTTTATCATTTTTTAGATTTTCACATCTGGTTATATCTGTATCAATTACACAATAAACCTTTCCATTTGGTTTATCTTCCGAGATTGGGGTCTCAAGATATTTATATAACCTGATAACCATCCTCTGACCACCCAGAGGCAATATTTTAAGCTTTTTCTTTTTAATTTCTTCTTGAAAAAAATATTCAAAATATATTTTTTCACTTATCCCCTCACAAAGTATCCAATTGTAAGCATTATCACTTCTTATAGAATAAAAGATAGATTGGACTAAATCATAAGTACTTTTCAATACAAAGTTTTTAGGATAATTATATTTTGATTCTTCAATATCTTTTTTGACTTGAGCTTTATAGTCATAGAGATCATAACTTTCAAAGGTAATTTGACTACCAACTGTATTTAAAAAGTGACTATGACCTTCACTAACTATGGGCAAAAAACCATACCAATGAGTTGTTATTAAAATTTGGTTATGTAGAGATATCTCTTTTAACTTTTCAAATTGTTCATAACATAAAGCAGTGTGAAGTGAATTTTCAGGCTCATCGATACCAATGATTACCATTTTTTCTCTGTTAGAATTTCTTTTTAAAAAGGCATAAACTAAATTTATAAGCGCTTGTCTTTTCTCCCCAGCGCTAAGCTCACTGATTTTGGTTAAATTAACACCATCTTTTTTATTTAAAATTCTTTTTTGAAAATAAACTTCTAGAATTTTATTAACGAGGTCGTTTTTTGTAATTGCATTATTTCGATCTTTTCCAGTATGGTAACAGTATTCATTTTCTAAAATATCCTCTATTTCTAAAACAAAATTTTCAAGAATTTTGTTAATTCCATCTTTCTTATCAATATTTACGTCTTTTAATGATTTTTCAATTTCCTTCTTTATATCTTTATCGAAGATTTTTTGCATTTCAGTTGTTTCAATCTTTGTAAAACTTTCAGCATCGAGCTCAACAGGAAAATATACATAAGAATAAAGAGACTTGAGTTCTATAAAGAACTTTTTCCAATCTCTAACCAATAATTCTTTTTTTAAAATTTCTTTCTGTTTTTCTCTGCTTACCTGATTCGCATTAGCATGGGTTAATTGGAGTAAGTGAGAAACAAAAGACTCTTCTCCATGAAAACTAGCAAAATAAGGTTTTGGTAAAACATCCCTATCAGCATCTGATTCACCAACTAACATTAAGTAATGGGAACTTTTAGAATATCCATTTTCTAATAAAGTTTTTCTTAGCTCGAAGAATTCATTCATAGAACTTCTTGTTTTGCTTGGGACATCACTTTTATTTATATCCCAAAAATAAGTACTAACTTTATCGAACTCTTTCTTTTGACGAGATACTTTTGATTTTTCAATTAAGAAAATAGGCGCAATAAACGGTTCGTTTCCGACAGTTTTAATACCATCATTAAGAGCGCTTTGATTAATTGGATATTTTGCACCGTTAAAATAGGAGTTAAAAGCTTCAAGAATTGTACTTTTTCCAACACCATTTTCACCTGCGTATGTAGTAAAATTATATTTTAAACCCACAGGTATAAAACAAATGCCTTTATAAGCTTTTACATGCCTAAGATACAGACCAATTATCATCTAAAACGTCCTTTTATTATTACAAACTTTTTAAGATTTATAGTTAGCTCTTATGCATTGGTTACTACAATAAAAGTTTTTACTATAAATCAGCATGATAGTATCACTTAATAATTTTAATATACAAAATAAAATTATATAAATATGCAGTCGCTCCCCCCCTATT
>NZ_NQMR01000079.1 GCF_002276045.1 Pseudoalteromonas sp. NBT06-2
GTCTCTCTTTCCGCACCATTCTTTGATTTGAATTAAAACAATCAATAACAATTTACTTGTTGGGATATCCTCAAGAGGTAAGGCAGAAGAGATTTTTTGGTCTCGCTATTTCTCCCAGGCTCAAATCCTGACAAAACATTTGAAAATTTTAAAATTGGGATATCGCCAAGCGGTAAGGCACCGGGTTTTGATCTCGGCATTCCCAGGTTCAAATCCTGGTATCCCAGCCATGCGGAAGTGGCGGAATTGGTAGACGCGCTGGA
>NZ_NQMR01000008.1 GCF_002276045.1 Pseudoalteromonas sp. NBT06-2
TTTGGATAGGATACGAGTACAAGGCATGATTTGTAATTCATAGTAATTCCCTTATGATGAATCATAACGCCGTAATCGTTTTCTACCCAAACTCCGCAGGGCAAGACGATAAGCGGCCAACTGCGTTGTTATAAGATATTTGTTGAAAATGACTTAACGACACATCTTATGCCTCGCATTTGGCACGCTTCTCAACTTGCTGATATCGCACATTTCCATGTAGCATAGGTATATATTTGATAAATTAATAAGTAAAAAAGCCACATAAAACCGTGGCTATAAAATAAGTCGGAAGTTAAATTAACGACAACCAGCAGTATCATAATCGACAACTAAAGAAGCACCATCAGATTCACCCAAAACTTTAATGTAACCCCAGTACTCACTTAAATTAGTAAGGTAAATACATTCGCTATTTCCAGACTTATAAGAAGCACCTTGAACATTAGAGCCATTTGGCCAACCTAGATTGCTAAACTCTAAATCTAAGTTACCAGTACCATTTCCTGAAGTGATAGCAATACTTGAATGAGAGCTTACATCACCAATAGTTAACCATGAAATACCGCTACCTAGGCAAACTTCTGAACCATCTTGTAATTGACCACCAGTTTGAGGACCTTGAACAGCACATGCATCTGGCATATTTCCATCTGAAGAACCTCCTTCAAAGCTACCTTTTAGGTTAGTATCAAAGCTATTATAGCCACGTATCATTACATAATATGCACCAGCTTGAACATCTGCCATAATACATGTTTCATTATTTCCACCTTTCCATGGACGACAGTCATATGTGCTCGTAGTTGGTGCTGAACCAAAACGTACATATAAATCAGCATCACCAGAACCCCCTGAAATATCAAAACTTAAATCAGTCGCATCTGTTGGTACTTCCATTATAAAGAAAGTTTCAGAATCTTGAACTCCTGCTACATTAACAGATACGCCATTTTGCAAGTTATTTCCAGGTGTTACTGCACCCGATATATCTGCAGAAGTCGTTATTGTTGTTGTAGCACCTTTATCATCTATAAGCGTTAAAGAAATAACATATTGGCCGACACTTGAATACGTATGACTAGGGTTAGCTGTATTATTTACTGAGCCATCACCAAAGTCCCAAGTATGTGATGCAATAATGCCATCAGGATCGTAACTACCATTACTGCTAAAGTTAATAGCCGTAATAGTATCACCAATATATGGACCATTAATCACTGCAATAGGGGATTCATTTGTAGGGGGATTAGTATCATCACCAGTGTCACTTTTAACTGTCTGAGTCCATTGCGTAAACTCATTACTATAATTAGCACTCCAAGTATTTAAACGTGTTTTATATGCAGTCCAATTTCCAGTTCTTGTTTCAGCTAACATCGCTTTTACTTCACTAAAGTGTCTTTCAAACATAAATCGAACAGCTAAGTAGCCCCAACGATAGATTCGATCTTGATCAAAGCCATCGTAGGTTGTTTCAAATATTGCACTTAATGTATAAGTTGAACCATCATGTATCGTATCTATCGCAGCTTGGTTATTATCTTGATTTGCCACATATTCAGCGACACCTTCAGCCCACCAAACGACTTTTTCTGTTGGAGAATTAAAGTTACCAAATAAATCAAAACGACCATCTAAATAATGTACATATTCGTGTTCTAAATTCCATACATAATGATCTGGCTTTGCATAACTTGCTTCATATGCCACAAAGTTAGGAATATTACCTACTACAGATGGGTCTCCTTCTAAATACATGCCACCATTGTTGGTATTAATACCAAAGATTGGACCACCATATTTACCATAGTCACTTGAACTATCAAATATATTAACTTGAAGCTGTTCATTATTATCACCAGGAATAGGTACGTTATCTGATTGCATTTTGTTATGGAAATAAGTCTCTTCTGCCCCCATAGTAGTACAAGCTGAAACTTGCTGAACTGAAGTTAAGTTTTGTGAACGAATTTTAATTGTAGGACTACACGTATATGTTTGCGATAAAACTTGTGCTTCTAATTGCTCACCATAATCACAAATATTATAATCATTACAGTTACCGTAATAACTCGCTGTGTCTGCAGCACCTAACCAAACTGCATCACCATTGCCATACATTTGGTAAGTAGAGAATATTGTATTGAGACCTGAATCAACAGTAGATTGAATAGCAGCGCCCGAATACTTTTTCATGCGACCAAGCTCTCTTGCAGCATTGGCAATTAAATATTCGGAATCAGAATTAATCATCCAAGATTGTTGAGTAAAGCTATTTAAGCGACTAATCAATGTTGTATCGTTGGCAACTAATGTTTTGAAGTTCGCGTTATATTGACCACGATATAAAATCGTAAAAATGCCATTTACTGCGCTTCTCATATTCCATTTGCCACCATAACTTTGGTTCCAACGACTTAACCACTCTTTTACAACAGGTAAATAAACATCTTGTTGCTCTGAGCTATCCATTGTAATGATAACTTCTGATAATGTTTTACCATGGGCATCATTATCATCATAAAAATGTACATTATTTACAAATGCATCAATAGCACCTTTAACTGCAGGTTTTACCCAAGAAATAAAGTCAACGTTATTATTGTAAAATTCAACATAATAGCCTGCTCGTAGATATAAGAATATAGCTTCAATATCTGGATCACCACCACCAGTATACGACTGAGATAATCCTTTTACATGGTTGGCAACTGCATACATGTTATCTGAAGAATAAGCTGCTTGTTGAATATTTGAAGCCGCACTAAATAATTCATTAACACAACTTGCACCTTGTGACTTAATCATATTAATTAAACTTGTTGAATTTGAAGTTGCAAAAGAGTTCACATCACATGCCGCTAAGGCCATCATTTCATTACTTAATAAAGACTCATCTCTGCTATGAAAATCCTTTTTTTCTATAGACTTATAAACACTCTGTGCTTGAGGTACATTTTTATTTATGACTTCAGGAATACCATGTTCATGTTTTATTTCATGATGAATTGTCGGTGCTGATTGAGGTGAACTTGGTTGTTGTGCTGCAAAAACCGAAGTACCTACGAGTAGAGTTGAGACTGCTACAAATAACTTATTTAATTTCATTTTACCCTCTATTTGTTATTTCGTTATTAATAAAATGCTTTTGCTCTTATTTAAAACATTCGACTTCCAACTCGATACAAGCAGTCATAAAAAAAGCGTATTTCCTTAAAGCAGGAAAAAAATAACATAAAATAAACATTGTATGCAATATATTATATTCACAAAATTAACATTACCCTTACAGACTCGGTGTTTTTTTATACAGAATCAACAGGTTATTATTTTGTATAAAAAGTTAAAATATTTGCTTTTGATAGTGAAAATAGAAGGTTTATATATTTGAAGAGGGGTTATTTAATCTCAATTTAGTTTTGCATGAATAACTATTTATATAAAAAGTTTAGAATTTGGTACTGTTCTTTTAATACTTCAATCGCTTTTTCATTTGATATAAGCATAAAGTTCACTTTATCGTTTGCTTTTAATTGACCTAACATAGCAAGATCAGCAGTGATCACATTTGCTATTCTCGGATAACCACCAATAGTTTGACCATCTACAGATGAAATAATTGGTAAGCCTGAAGGCGTAATTTGAATACTCCCTTGCATTAAACCGCTTGAAGTAATATCAATTGGTTTTTCAAACCCCATTGCGACCTCTTTAAGCCTTATTCCCATTCGATTTGAATTAGCAGTAACGGTATACTTTTTAGAACTAAAATCATTTTGTTGTCTCTGAGTGAATAAGTCTGTTTCAACGGACGAGGTACATCTGAGGATATAACTACCTGAATAGCCATTATCTACATACTTGGGGAGAGTGTTAGTATATAAGCATTTTTGTTTTGGTAAATGCAAAGCCAGTATATCGCCCTTCTTCAATGATCTCCCGTAAAAGCCACCGAAATTGACCGTTAAATGAGTCGAATAGCTATTAAATAGTTTAGCAACATCAATATCTATTGATGTTGCTATGTACGCTCTAGCCCCACACTGCAACGTACCAAAAGTTAAAACATCTCCTGTAAAAATTTGAATTGCTTTATTATTAAATATAAGTTGGTTATTCAAATACAATTCAAATTTAGCACCTGTGATTGCAATATACATATCATTTTCAAATTGAATCTTAGGGCCAACGAGAGTAACTTCAATTACTGCGCTATCTAGCGGTTTAGACAACAACCAATTAGACAACTTCATTGCTATTGGATCCATAGCTCCACTGTTTGAAATTCCATTATGCATTTGACCAGATCGTCCACAATCTTGAACACTTGTTTGTAATCCTGATTTTATAAAATATAGACTCATTAAAAGCTCTTTTTAATCGCTGTGAATTCCGTTTTAGATATAGATACAAAGTGAATTTTATCAAGTGGACTAGCAATAAATGGTGTTTGGGAGTTTGGATTAAATAAAGTTAAAGGCGTACGACCAATAATATGCCAGCCTCCTGGGCTTGAGACAGGGTATATTCCAGTTTGACTATCACCAATAGCAACTGAACCTGCGGGTATAGATATCGCAGGAGTCGATTTTCTTGGACAAGATAGATTAGTTGACAGGCCGCCCAAATATAAAAAACCAGGCAAAAAACCGAGCATATGAACCAAATAACTTCGTTGAGTATGGCCAGCAATGACATCCTCTACAGAGAGTTTACAATGCTGCGCTAATGAAGTTAAATCTGGTCCATATCCTTCTTCGTAACATACTGGAATTTCAATTGTTTTTGACTGATAGCTTACTTCAGTTAAAGGTGAGCTTAATAACAACTCAATCTCACCAATTAATTTATCAAGCAATATTATTCTGTTATTAAAAAAAATAGTTAAACTTTTATATGCTGGAATAATATCAATTAATGCTTCACCTAGGCTCTGCTTTATAGTCAATGAAAAACCGATGATTCTTTTAGTTAAATGCTCTGAAATATCATCATTAAATAATATTGTAATAGCAGAGTCACCATTAGGTACTATTCGGTATTTATCATTATTCACTGTATAATAAACCCAGCATAAGTTAATTCTTTATGTAATGCTTTGGCTATAGCAACAGCATTAGGATTATCACCATGCAAACAGATTGTTTTAACATTTGGTTTTATAACTTGATTATCACTTGTTGTAACTTCTTTATTACTAGCTAACAAAACTGCTTGCGCTATGCTTTTATCTTGTGCGGTGATCATAGCATTTTTTTCACTTCTCGGTGTTAAAAGACCGGTAGAAGTGTAAGTTCTATCCATAAAGCCTTCAGCAATAAAATCAATATTTAAATCAATACAGCATTTTTCAAATACACCGTTAGCAAGACCATATACTTTAAACTCCGAATAATCTTGTATTAATAATTGTGCAAGTGCCAATGATAATTTAGGTTTTTTCTCAAGATCATTATATAAAGCACCATGAAACTTAATATGGTGAATAGCGATATTAAGCTCAGATGAAATATTAAAAAATGAATCTAACTGCCTCTTTATACTATCAATTAACTCATTAATACTAATAGCCAAAGAAATTCGTCCGAAATTTTCTTTATCTTCATACCCTGGATGTGCACCAATTTTAAGTTTATGAAGTCGCGCATTAAGTAATGATTTACGAATAATACTTTCATTACCAGCATGACCACCACAAGCTATATTACAACTAGAAATATAGGGCATTAGCGTAGCATCTTGTTCACAATCACTTATTAAAACACCTTCTCCTAAATCACAGTTAATATCTATTAATTTCATATCACAACATTCCAAATGCAGACATTAAACTTCTTCCACTTAATAACAAAGTGACCAATACAACACCTACACCTAACAAATTTTGTATCTTACTATTTTTATAAATTCCTAAAGTTTCTGTATTCATAATCCAAAGTAAAAATAGTGCGACTAAAGGTAACAAAATACCATTTGCCACTTGTGCAAACCAAATAATTGAAACCGGTTTATAACCTAAGCAAGATACAATCACACCTATCAATAAAATACTCAGCCAAATCCCTTTAAATGCATTCGATTTTAGATCTTTGTTTAAGTTTAGAATACCACTTAAGGCAAATGCAGCAGCAAGTGGCGCTGTAATTGCCGAGGAAATTCCTGCTGAAAATAACCCTATGGCTATAAATAAACTAGAATAATCACCAAAAATAGGAGCCAAAGCAGGTGCTAAGTCAGCAGCATTATTAATCGATATATTACTACCAAAAAAGGCAGAGGCTGCAGTAGATACAATTGCTATAGAGATGAGTCCACCTAAAGGAATCGCGAAATATAAATCTTTTCTCGCCTCTCCAAGTTGTTCTGGCGAGTGCCATTTTTGACTGACACTTGATGAGTGTAAAAATAAATTATATGGCACAACAGTTGTGCCTATTAATGCAATTACTGTTAATGTAGCGCCTGTAGGAATACTGGGTATTAATAAACCGGAAAAGAACATGCCTATATCAGGCTTAGATATAATAAATGTCGCGATGAAAGCAAAGCTCATTAATCCAACTAATACCATTAGTGCACTTTCAATAAACTGATAGCTACCCTTTATTAATATAGTAAATGCAAGTACACCTATAAGTAGTGGCCATATTGAGATTTCTGAATAAATGAAAGCATCAGAAAATATACCTGAAAGACCTAGACTTGCACCTAAAATATTACCACTTTGGTAAGCACCATTTCCAATTACAATCGCACTTACTGTTAGGCCTATAGCAATAAACTTCAATAATGGATTAGTACAGGTCGAACGGATATTTTCACCTAAACCTTTTTTAGTGACAATACCTAGTCTACAAGCCATTTCTTGCAAGATTAATGTGGCTATAACTGAAAACAGTAATGCCCACAACAAAGAGAATCCATAATTAGCACCAGCAAGAGATGCTGTAATAACGGTACCTGGCCCTATAAATGCCGCTGTCACTAAAACCGCGGGTCCTACTTGAGGTAATTTCATGTAAATATTTGTTTTTATTATTTTTAATACTTATAACATTTTTTGATAAATTTGGCGAGAAAGTGACAAAATAAACCTAAGGGAGTATACACAAACCACTTCAAAATGCAGGATTCTGTTGAAGTTATAACAAATACATTAAATTTATGAACTTGTTCAT
>NZ_NQMR01000080.1 GCF_002276045.1 Pseudoalteromonas sp. NBT06-2
TTATCATGCTATAGCCATAAAACTCATACAACATGATTTATAATTCCAGGTTGTTAATCACTCAATATAACAACGTCATATTCAAATTCATTTTTTAATAACAATCAAATATATAGAATCAAAGCATAAACCGTTATACTCACTTTATAGAAGTAAGATTTAAGGTTTTCCAATGCAGCACAAAAAGTCAGGCTTTACACTCTTAGAATTAATGGTAACGATAGCAATAGTAGGAATATTAGCCGCCATCGCTTTACCTAGCATGTCTAGTTTACTAGAAGATGATCGAGCTGAGGGCTTCACCTTTGAGCTAAAACGAAATTTCATGTACGCAAGAGCACAAGCGACTGTAAATGATGAGTCGGTTGTAGTTTGCCCCCTTGTTTCTGTAACATCCCAATCTACCTGTACCAATACATGGAATAGCTTAAACATTGCAGTATTTGTTGATATTAACTCTAACCTCATCTTTGATCCTGCTAATGATATAATGCTTAGGAGTATGGATATCATCACAGCGAACAATAAAAATGATTTATTTGTTCATAGTGAATCAAGTGCCGCTGTAAGTTTCGATGGTCAAGGTAGGATCCCCAACAGCCAATTAGGCAATTTAACCTTTTGTCCTAACGGTGATAATGATCAAAGTATCACTTTAAACTTAAGCGCATCTGGTAGAGTAAGAAATACTGGACATGATAGCAGTATTACTTGCTCCTAATTACTTTACAAAATCAAATACTCTTCTATATTATAATAAAAGGAACAAACTAAGGCTTCAAGGATGAATGTCGTTAATCAACTATATTCTAACCATTTAAAAAATGGATTTTCACTTCTCGAGCTAATGACTACGTGCAGTATTGTCGGAATTTTATTAACTATCAGTAGCCCATCATATATTAAATTACTTGCAGAAAATGAAAGAGATAATACCCTTTCTTCGCTAAAAAAAAGTCTCATGTTTACTCGTATTTTTGCCATCCAGAAAAATGAAAATATTACCTTATGTCCGTTAGAAGCCGGAAAATGTGTAAAACAATGGAATAAGGAGGTTTCAATTTTTGTTGATTCGAATTCAAATCAACAATTAGATAAAAAAGATTATTTATTAAAGGTGATTGATAAAATAAATGTGAATCATATTTTAACTTATCCAAGAAATGCTGTTACTTATAGAGCTGATGCTAGTCTTGATGGCTTTCAATCAGGCAGTTTTATTTACTGCCTTCCTGAAAGTTTAGATGTAAAAGGTAAACGCATCACAGTGAGTCAAGCTGGTCGTATTAGAATACGTAATACTAATAACTGTTAAATTACTTAGTCTTTAACGACCCCAGCATTTCTTAGAATCAGCTGAACCTGTAGATGTTTTAACTGACAGTTCATTGATAACCAGAGTTGTACAATCTGGATCACTAAGTGCGATACCACTTGCAGGTGTTGCTGTGATTGTAAACTCTCTAGAATCTGCCACAGCAACAATTGATAATGTATATAATCCTGTTTCTGTGGCTGAGTTTAGACCCAAATTTGCTAAAACAGCCGTATAATCGTAATTATCGACAAAAAACTGCTCCTGCCTATTCGCAGCATCAACTAAAGCGGTCATCGCTTCGGCTCTAGCTGATTTTTTAACATGCTCAGTATAATTTGGATATGAAATAGCTGCTAAAATTCCTATAATAGCAACTGTGATCATAACTTCAATTAATGTAAACCCATTTTTTTTCATTCTAATTTCCTGATGATTGTTCCTGACGATAAATATACGATCTTATTGTCTGTAACCCTAATGTATTTGCCTGTATTAAATCAATTGTGCCATCATTATCTACATCTGTGGGAACTAAATTTTCTAAAATTGATTTTGCTTTTACGACACCAGTACCATCTTCACCCTTGCCGACACCAATTAATAAAAACTGGCTTTCATCAGCGTCATTTTTATCAAAGAATAATTGGGGTGTATCGGGCACATTATCTCCCATGTCAAACTTTAAACTATTATAAATTTTTGTACCATAATGTAAATGAAAGGCATAAAGCGAACCACTACCACCACTTAATGAACATTGATTATCACTTGAATCATCGGCGGCTGTAAAGGTTGAATAATAAGCAACCCCACCTACTACACTTGCTTTGGATAATGATTTTTCACCTGTGTTTAAACTATATTTCCAGCCTTTAAACGCTGAATAACTAAGCTCTACATCTCTAAATGTATCTTCATCACTTAATGTATTTCCAAAAGGATCACTATTAATACTTAATAACTCCCCGATTTTTATTGAAGTTGGTACTTTTTCATCAATAAATGATTTTGTAATGGTGTTTTCATCCCTTATCATAAATAGATAATCGTTAATTACCTTATAACTTGGGTGAACACGATTGCCACTACCAATTAAAATAGCTTCATAAGGTGTTTCTTTTCGCACCAAATATTTTTCAGTTTCTCCGTTTTCTTCTATCGTTGTTTCACTTACTTTACTAAAATAGGTTCTTGCAACTTCCGGTTTGTAAAAAAACTTTCTATTTTCAGATACTGTAGTAGATCCTAACTCAGCTATTTTGAACACAGTCCAGGGTGTATCGGTGCTTAATGGATCAGTACCAGGCAAATCTACTCGCCATAAGTCCCCCCCAGTATCCCCAGCATACAATCTATCAATATAACCATCATAATCTGAATCTATTGCTGCAATATCACTTGGTATGCTATTTGTTCCAGGAAAATGTGTACTTCCGCCTGATATTAAACTCCAAACTAGTGCTTTTGATTCTGCGTCTATAATGTATATACCTGCGCCTACTGAATCTGCGCTTTTGCCATCGTTATCTTTATTAATATCATATCCTGCACCAAAAATAAGCAACGGTTTGTTTGTATAACCATCAACATTCACAAATCCTATATAAGGTTTTGACCATGTTTGACCCATTTTTTCAAAACCACTTTCTGTATTCTTTAATGTCCATAATAATTTGGGGCTATCAGGAGCTGTAATATCAAGTGCATAATAAGAATAACCTCCTCGCCTCATACCAAAGAATGCCCAAACTTTATCACCTGTTTCAACAATGCCATTATCATTTACATCATAAAAATAAACTGCGGCAGGAGCATCCATACCATAAACTTTAGTATTTACTTTATTTTGTCTTAAATCATCCAAATTTGGATATAATTCATAAGGAATAAAGGCCCAACTCTCAGTAATTGTATCGCCAGAATCTTTAAACATGTGAATAAAACCAGCATTTGTGCCAACTAAAACACGAACTGAACCATCACCATAATCTAAAGTAATTGGTTTAGAATGTAAGGGATCCCCCATAATATCAATTCGTTTATCAGTGGTTGAGCCATCGCTATCTTCATCGTCTACATCATTTCCGACAGTCCAACTAAATAAATTTGCAAGTTCAGTTTCATTTATCCCCATATATGAAGCAAGATCTGCTGCAGAACCTGCAAAACTTTGTGCATTATCTTTTGTGAATAAAGGTAAAGGGCTACCCGTCCCAACATCTGTATATACATTTCGTGAAGATATTCCTGATAATGCTAAATTAGCACCACCTTGCTGTACATCATTGCCATCATCCCCAGCTGTACTTGGTAGCCAATATGTTCTCGCAGTTTTTTTAATATCACCATTATCTGCAATTGCAGGTTGAGGCGTACTTCTTGAATCTACAATTTCTTTACCCTCCACTTTTAATTTTTTTAAATTACCTTTCCACCGAGCTCCTTTATCTGGATAAAACATAGCGTAATATACTGAATCTCGACTTTGTGTTCTATCAAAGTTATTACTCGCAACTGAAGGAGCTGAAAACGTACCATTCACTTCCCTTATTTTATTGATTGTTTTTTCTAAAGCATCAACGAGCTCTGAAGCAGTATTAGCATGCAAATTGACTCCCCCACCTAAGTCCGCAGTTTCTTCTAATAATGCTTTACCCGCACTACTCATTCCAGTACCAAAACCAATCGTAAATGTTCGTCCTATATCAATGTCATGAGAAGTAGCTGAATACAAGTCTGTGGTATACATATATTTAGCCATCGCATGTAAATAATTATCGTACCCTTGATAAGTTTTTATGCGATAGGGTACTTCTCCAGCTGAAAAAAGATTTTTAATATTTGTATTTCTCCCAATATCATTTGTTGGATCACCATCACTCATTAAAATAATATTAATTGAATTATCACAGCGCAATACCGTTTTACCATCAACAACCTCAGGCACAAAAGCTGATGTATAAGTAGTTCCATCATCGATATTTTTATCCCTATCACTCATAATACCTCCGTAAGTCATACTCTTACCTGATAAATATCGATACGACTCCCACAAAGTTTCTGAAAGAGGGGTTGAACCACTAGCTCTTAAATTTACAATATCAATTAATAGTTCAGCTTGAGAGGTACCCAGACCTGATAATACGTAACCTCCTTGACTGCTTCTAAAACGCATTAGTCCAAACTCTATATCTGGATTAGATGTTACTAACCCTGATATTGCAGATTTTGCCACACCTATTCGACTGTCAGAGCAAGGTATGTAATCTCCATAATATGGACCACTTGAGTATGTTCCGCAGGAGTTACCATCAGCAACAGACCATGCCATACTGCCTGAAGTATCAAAAATAATTAAAACTCTGTGTTTTTCAGTCCCCTCAATATCATTATTTACATATAATTCGATATCTTCAGCCTTGATATTAAAGCCAGAGAAAAAAAATAAATTAATTACTAAAATGACATTTTTTATTATTTTAAATGTACTCACGGTAAATTCCTCAATAATACGACTTAATAAATTAATAATTTTTATTTATTGGGACTGCCCAACAATTCCTAGTTCCTGAGCGATACCACTAATCAAAGTAACGGAGTGCTTATCGTCTTTGCCATATGCCAAACTTGACTCAACTCTTAATGTATTACATTTTATGCCATTGGTTACTGCTATTCTTGGTGGGCAATTTAATAACACAGGCCCGTTATTATTATTAAATAATGTGACTGTAGATTTAGAACCTGCAACTGTTACATCAATACCTGTCGTATTATCTGCCGGAAATTGACCCGTAAGGAATAAAAATCGACTATTGGCACTAGCTATCATTTCTTGATTTATTGCACGTTCAGAATCACCTCTAACCCAATACTCTGCAACTTCATTCTCTTGTGCAGCACTTGTCATTTTAATATCGATACTTGAAGAACTCATAAGAGTAACAGCGATACTCGTCACTGCAATTATCATTAAAAGTGATGTAATTAGCACCACCCCTTTTTGTTTTATGCTTTTTACAATCGCCATCCCTGATCTCCTCCATTTAATAAATGAATTGTTGATACAAATAAGGCCCTTCTATACTTATCATTGAAGCTGAGCTTCCTTTGATTTGCTTCAGTATCACCACCTAATACATATGTTTTAGTACTTGCTGTTGCGTTAGCACTTTCTTCAAATGCTCGAATTAATAAAAATATTTGCACCGTTAAAATATTGACAGTGGTTTGCTGCCAGTCAGTATCAGACATTTGCACAGCAGTTTTATAAGTATCAACTCTATTATCGCCATCAACATCTAAACCATATAAAAACCTTAGATTCTCTACACCTTCCATTATTGACTCGGTAGTAAATCCATTAGCAGTGAGCCTTTTTCTCATCAATACGGGAACAATAATTGATTTACTTCCTAAGGAGTATGTTTGTTCAGAGATGTAATAAGCATGATGAGAATAACCCCATAAACTCGCATTAGGTGAAAGGGGCGCTATATTTGCACTTGTACCAGCTGATAAACTTCCCTGATTGTATTTCGACATAAAATAATATTGATTTGATAAACTATTTGCTATTGAAATACGCTGTCCATCTAAGTGTTTTATTTGAATGACATCACTATTCGTTATAGCACTTGAAATACAATTAATAGCAGAACTTGTAGTAGTAGTAACGCCATATATATAGATGAAATTTGTGATTGGGTCATTTGGAAAACTGCCGTTATTAGTACCTTTAAAACAATCCCCACTTGGCGCAGCAGGAACAGTTACATTAGCGACATCTAAAGTAGAGCCATAATACGTCCCCCAAAATCCTGTTAGCTCTATATCTTTTCTTAGAATGTCCATCGCTAAGCGACCTGACTCTTGTAGCTCCCCTATTTCAAGCGTATCTCCTGTTGTCTCTTTCATACTTATATAGATAAACATTACACCGCTTAAAACAAACGCACCAACAACAAGTGCAATCATCATTTCTATTAATGTGAAACCAAATTGTTTCATGTTATTGTCCGAATAAAAATAAAACTATTCACAACAACTAACCTTCTATTTTCTATGGATGAACCACACTGTACTGCGGTGTTTTCGGTATTTTGCGTTATATTCTGACGCCCCCCCCAGCTGATCACGACTTGAACAGCAACCCCATTTGAGCTCAACACAGGATTAATACAAACAGTGGCATCAGTCATTACACCCGTTAAATCCTTGGCTTTAATGGCTTTTTTCCATTGAATAATGTCGTATGCAGCGATCTGTGCAGATGTACAAAATATATCAACACAAGATTGCACCGTTGAAATTTCATCATCGCTTGTGAAATCCACATCATATAATGTAATCAAAGCAGCTGTATCATTCACTCTGATGCGCTGAATAATATCTTGTGCTAAAGAAAGAGCGGCTGTTCTTTGCAGTGAATCATAACTTGCTTGCTTTGCTTTAGCTTGCAAAGCCACTGCGCCTAATAAGCCAATAGAAAGTACAAAGAATGCAATTAAGGTTTCTAATAATGTAAAGCCTTGATGTCTTTTTTTATTCATTAAAATGCCTTATTGAATATTTATAAAGCTTAATATCATAAAATTTTAAATCGTAAATAAACAAAAATGAGCGCGCACTAACCAACCTTCATGCTTATCCACAACTTTATTTATAAAGTATAAGCACAAATATTAACAAAAATACAATATAACATTCGGTTAAATAACAAACGATTTTAATGTAGGGATTTTAATTCTTATATGATATAAAAAACATAAATTATATATCTTTATGTTCTGAAAACAGGATTTTACTTTGACCACTACATTTTTATAATGATCAAAGCATATTATTTAATTTGAAGAGATTGCTTCTTCTCTGTAAATATAAGTCCGTATCGTTTTAAGTCCTAGTTTATTAGTCGTAAATAAATTAATATTACCGTCATTATCGGTATCAACTGGCACTATGTTCTCTAATACAGATTTCGCTTCAATCACACCAGAGCTTGAATCAGCTTTACCAACTCCAATTAATAAAAACTGGCTTTTATCGTCACTATCTTTATCAAAGAAAAGTTGAGGTGTATCAGGAATACCTTCACCATAATCTAGCTTTAAATTAGCATAAACTTTTGTTCCATAATTTAAATGAAACGCATAAACGCTACCACTGCCTTCACCTATCTCACATTGACCTACTGTTGTTTCAGCTTTTGGTGTAAAAGTAGAAAAATAAGCAACACCGCCCACAACATTTGCAGTGGCTAAAGATTTTTCAGTCACTGATAAATTATATTTCCAGCCTTTGAAACCAGAGTGAAGTGCTTCCTGATTTCTAAATGCATCAACATCATTCAGCACACTACCAAAAGGGTCTGAATCAATGGAATTCAAATCACTTGCTGTAATAGTTGTTGGTGCAGTGTCGAAGTATTGTGTTATCGTATTTTCGTCTCTTATCATATATAACTGATTTGTTGTTGAAACAGATGTGACAGGGCTAACACGATTGCCACTTCCGATAAGCACGGCTTCAAAAGGAGTAACCTTACGATTATAAATAATGCTTGTTCCTGACTCATCTATTACTGTTGTTTTTTTTACTTTACTAAAATATGTTCGTGCAACTACAGGTTTGTAAAAAAACTTACGATCATTCGCCCCCGTAGCTGCACCTAATTCTGCGAGTTTAAAGCCTTTCCAAGGTTCTGTACTACTATTTGGTTCTGTTCCTTTTAAGTCAAAACGCCAAACATCGCCCCCGGTATCTGCTGCATATAACCTATCAATATAACCATCATAATCGGAATCTAATACTGATATCTCTCCTGGAATACTATGATTCCCGGGGCTTGCACTCCATACTAAAGATTTATCCTCTGCTTTAATAATATATACACTTTTTCCATATGTATCATTCGATCTAATTTTATTATCTTTATTAGTATCAAATCCACCGCCAAAAATGAGAACTGGGTCTTCATCAAATCCAGTGGCATTTACAAAGCCGATATAAGGTTTTGACCATGTCTGCCCTAAGTGGCTGAAGTTTTCATCTCCGCTACTCAACTTCCACATTAACCTTGGTGAGTCAGGGTTTGTAATATCAATGGCATAATAAGACTTGCCGCCCCTTCGCATACTGAAAAATGCCCAAACAGTGTCTGTATCATCTACAATACCATTGCCATCTTTATCATCAAAATATACTGCTGCAGTGTTATCCATACCATATAATTTTTCATCCGCATCCGGTTCATTTATCCTTAAATTTTGTAGATTATCAAAAAGTTCATATGGAATAAAAGCCCAACTTTCAGATACCGTATCATTAAGATCTTTAAACATATGAATAAAACCCGCATTTGTACCAATTAAAATGCGCACATCCTCGTTACCATAATCCAAAACGATAGGTTTTGAATGTATAGGATCGCCCATGATATCTTTTCTTAATGTGGTTTCAGGATTGTTATCTTCATCATCTATATCTTTACCTTTAGACCATAGAATTAAATCTTTAATGCTTTGCTTAGTAACTGAATTAGATGACCCTATAGGTACTTTCATATAATTTGCTAAGGCAGACAAACTCCCTCCAGCTCCTCTTTTGGCATTTGCAAAATTAAATTTAGCCATTTGATGGCCTGTAGCAATATTACCTACATCGGTATAAATAAGACGGCTCGTTTCAGTAGACAGCATCAAATTAACACCACCTTGTTTTACTATATTACCATCCGCATTAGCTGTATCAGGTAACCAAAATGTTCTAGCTTGATTATCTATATTCCCTGTCACAGGATCTATTGCAGCTAGCGCTGTTGGCGTAGTTGAATCGACCAACGTTTCATTTATTAATTTAAGTTTTTTTAAATTTCCTTGCCACCTTGCTCCTGTAGCAGGATAAAACATCGCATAATAAATAGAGTTGTTACTTTGTGTTCTATCAGAACTGTTACTGGCAACAGATGGCGCTGTGAATGAAGTATTAGATTCATTAATTTTATCAATTGAAACTTTTAATGCCTCTGCTAACTCAAAGGAAGTTTCAGCTTCAAAGAATACACCGCCTCCTTTTTTCGCTGTTTCATTTAATATTAATTTTCCTGTAGGTGTGAGGCCTTTACCAAAGCCTATCGTATAGGTAGTTGCAGTATCTTGAACAGTGTTTGTTGTCTCATATAAATCTATATTTAGCGGATCATTTTGCGTTGTATTTGATTTCATATATTTAGCAAGAGCTGGTAGGTAGCTACCCTCATATATTTTTGCTTTATAGATCCCTTCATCATCACCCACTACAATAGGGTATAAATCAATAATATTTTGATTTCGCTCATCATCAGCTGTAGGATCGCCATCTGTTATAATAATAATATTTACCGAGTTATCACATCTGAGTACTGCTTGACCATCCACAATTTCAATTTTAAAGGGTGAGATGTAATTACTTCCAGACTCGGCACTTTTATCTCTGTCTGATGCTGATGAAGCTTGATCTACAGCGCCGCCAGCTAAGTATCTATAAGATTCATATAAAGTTTCTGCTAATGGTGTTGCTCCTCCAGCTATAATTGCTTGAACTTGTGTATTTATTGTCGCTGCAGAAGTTCCTATTTTTGATAAAATATAGCCACCTTCACCACCTCTAAAGCGTATTAAACCAAATTCGATATTATCTTGGTTTTCAGTTAATACTCTATCAACAGCTTCTTTTGCAACACTTAATCGACTTTTTTCACATGTCACTGCATGGATTGTTTCATTTCCATTATAAATATCTTTTGCAAAACATGTTGATTCACCTACAGGTGGAGAAGTGCTACATTCAATAAATGAATTTATATTATCTGATAATGATTTGTAACAAGCTCTGCCATCACTCAATCTAAAAAGCATACTACCAGATGTATCAAACATGAATAAAACTTTCGGTTTTTCACCTGTTTCTACATTATGATTTACATAAAGCTCGATATCTTCACTTTGTGTATAAAATGACATACATAAACTAACTATAAAGACAAAACAGCTAGCCAAATTAATTTGTTTAGATTGCACCTTAATCCCTATCGAAATGAATTGATTTATTATTATATTAATCACAGTGATTTTCCTACTAAACCTAATTGCTGAGCTATGCCACTTTGTAGCACTATGTTATGTTTATTACCTTTACCATATTGTAATTGTGTCTGTACTCTTAATGTATTACATTTCACTCCTATTGTAACTGCTATTCTTGGCGGGCAGCCAAGTAACATAGGCCCTTTATTCATATCATAAAGTTTAACTACTGAATGAAGGCTTGACTCTGAAATATTAATTTCACCTCCTGCTGCAATAAATTGTCCTTTCATAAATAAAAATCTGCTCAGTTCTTTTTTATCTATCTCCTGATTAATCGACCTTTCGGAATCACCTTTTAATAAATTTACTGCTATATCCGATTCCTGTGCTGCAGTTGCTACTTTCAAATCAATTGTACTATTTGACATCAGAGATACAGCAATTCCTGTCACAGCAATAATCATAATTAATGCTGTAATTAAAACGACTCCTTTTTGTTGTGTCTTACATTTTACAATGCCCATTCGTCACTTCCACCATTAGTAATTTTTATAGTTGAAACAAATAGTGTGCGTTTAAACTGATCTGTAAAGGTCAAAGACCTGTCTGGCCCACCCAATACAAATGTTTTTGTAACAGCAGGTTTACTAAAGTCTTGTTCTAACGAACGTACTAATAAAAATACTTGAACTGTTAAAATAGGTGCTATTGAGGTATCCCATGCATTTGCCTGCATTTGAGTTTCATTTCTATATGTATCAACTCTATTATCACCATTAATATCAACACCATATAGGAATCTTATATTTTCAATTCCTTCCATAATCGTTTCATCTGATATACCAGATGTCGATAATTTTTTTCTTTTTAATGTGGGAACATTTATCGACTTAGAGCCTTGGGAGTAGGTTTCAGAAGTAATGTAATATGTATGGTGGTTGTAACCCCATAAAGAAGCATTATCGGTTAGAAGATCTATATTAGCTGCAGTTCCTGGTGTAATAGTCCCAGTAACATAAGTTGATATAAAGTAATACTTATTCGCTTTACTTTCAGCAATAGTGATACTTCTACCTGAGAGTCGCTTAATTTGTAGTATATCGCTCCCAACTAAAGCATCTTTAATACAATTAAACATATTTTCTTGAGTTGCTTTAATACTTTGGAGAAAAATAAAGTTCACATCTTGATGGTTTGGAAAGCTTCCACTATTAGTTCCATTTTCGCAGTCCTCACTAGGAAAAGCCGGTATGGAAACATCAGAGCCAAGGGTATCACCGTAATAAGTGCCCCAAAAACCTGCAAGCTCTATATCATCCTTTAATATATCCATAGCTATTCGCCCTGATTCTTGTAATTCTCCTATCTCTAATGTGGTTTTTGTTGTTGCTTTCATACTTATATAAGTAAACATTACACCTGACAATATAAACAAACCAAGTACTAAAGAAATCATCACTTCGATTAATGTAAAACCACGTTGATTCATTTTTATCCTCTACGAAAAAGGTAAGTATCTAAAACAACCATTTTACGATTTTGATTTGCTTCACCACAGGTTATATTTGAATTGTCTGAGCCTTGTTTCATTTTTTGCCTACCATCCCATGTTATCACCACCTTAACTGCCCCCCCTTTAGTTGCACCATCGGTTGAAATACACACGGTTGCATCTGCAATGGCTCCTGTGAACTCCCTGGCTTTAATTGCTTTTTTCCATTGCTCAATATCAAAGGATGCCATGGCTGTATCATTACAGCTTACATTTAAGCATGCAGATGATTTTTGTGAAATTTCACTGTCTGAAGTAGAAAAATGAGTATTATATACTGCGAGAGAAGCAACGGTATCGTTTACTCTTATGCGTTGAATAATATCATTACCTAGACCTAAAGCAGCTGCTCGTTGCAGTGAATCATAGCTGGCTTGTTTAGCTTGGGCTTGTAATGCAACAGCCCCTAACAAACCAACCGTGAGCACAACAAAAGCAATGAGAGTTTCTAATAAAGTGAAACCTTTATTTAACGATCGAGACATCAATAAACCTTATTATATTTTATTATTATTCGTTTATTTAATATTAAATAGGACTGTAATATACCGAATAATAATGCAACAAACTGACTTATAGCATATTTAGTCTCTAGAGGCTAGTTGCTATCAAAGTTTAACATTTGTTAGCGAATGTAAAAACCTAGTTTCAAAACTGGTTCTATAAGAGCTCAGAGACAGCTCCTATAGAAAAAATCATCTTAATTCAATGGGTACAGCAAAAACAGTATTTTCAATAACACCTGGGTTTTGTATTACTTCTGAACCACCCCATTCTTTTAAACGCGTAATAACTTGTTGAACTAAAATATCAGGTGCAGATGCACCGGCTGTTACACCTATAATATCAACATTGTCAAGCCAGCTTTGTTCCATAGACTCAGCATCATCAATTAAATGTGCTGTTGTACCTAGTTTATCTGATACTTCTCTTAATCTATTAGAGTTTGAACTATTTTTTGCACCTACCACTAATAAAACGTCAACTTTTGCAGCTAAATCTCTTACTGCATCCTGACGATTTTGCGTAGCATAACAAATATCATCTTTTCGAGGACCATCTATATTTGGGAATTGTGATCTCAAAGCAGTGATTACATCTGCGGTATCATCCACTGACAATGTAGTTTGACTACAGTACATTAAATTATCAGGGTTTTTAACCTGTAAAGTTGTAATGTCATCAACCGTTTGTACTAAGTAAATACCACCATTAGCATTATCGTACTGACCCATAGTCCCTTCTACTTCAATATGTCCTTGATGGCCTATTAAAATACATTCTATGCCTTTACGGCTAGCACGTGTTACTTCCATGTGTACTTTAGTTACCAAAGGACAAGTCGCATCAAATATTTTAAGTTCACGTCGTTTAGCTTCTTTTCGTACTGCTTGAGATACACCATGCGCACTGAAAATAACAATGCTGTCATCTGGTATTTGCTCTAACTCTTCAACAAAAATCGCTCCGCGCTCTTTTAAACCATTGACAACAAACTTATTGTGTACAACTTCATGTCTTACATAAATAGGTGGTTTAAAAATATCTAAAGCGCGTTCAACAATGCTGATAGCACGATCTACACCAGCACAAAACCCACGCGGATTTGCTAGTACGATCTTCATGATATAGTCGCCTCTACAGTATTAACTTCTATAATTTCAACATCAAAAGTTAATTTATGACCGCTTAGAGGATGATTAAAATCAACTGTGACAGACTCTCCTGCAACTTCGCGAATGATGCCCGGAAGCTCTGTGCCATCAGGTTGCGTAAATGCAATGATAGCTCCGACTTCAGCAGGCGTGTCAGCACCAAACTTAGTACGATCTAAGTGATAAATATTATCAGGATTTGGCATACCAAAAGCGTCTTTAGGCTCAAGTTCAAATGACTTATTGTCGCCTGCTTTTAGCCCTAATAAACATTTTTCAAAATTTGTCGTTAAGCTACCATCACCCATTACTAGTTTGGCTGGTTTATTATGCACTTTACTTGAATCTGCAGCTGAACCATCTGGTAATTTAATTGAAAAATGAAAAACGACTTCGGAGCTATCATTAATTACAACTGTCATTATTGTATACCTTCTTTCTTTTGATCTTTAACTGATTCAATTTTTTCTTGCAAAAATGCATCTATTAATAATAGACCCGCACCAACACAAATTGCACTATCAGCAATATTAAATACAGGGAAATTCCATGTTTTATAAAAAACATGAAGGAAGTCGACAACATAGCCATAACTTAACCTATCGTACAAATTACCTAATGCACCCGCTAATACTAAAGCATATGCAGAACCTAATCGCTTGTTAGTTGATGGTAACTTTTTTAACCACCATATTAACAACGCACTAATCGTGATAGCAATAATACTGAAAAACCAACGCTGCCAACCACCTGCATCCGTTAAAAAACTAAATGCTGCACCATAGTTATGGACATAAGTAATTTTAAAAAAGGGTATAAGTTCAATAGATTCATAAAGTTTCATTTTTGTGCTAATAATAATTTTAGTTACCTGATCTGCTATCAACATAACTAAAGTTAGCCATAACCAAACTAATCCTGATTTTACTTTAAACAAAATATACTCCTGTATTCATAAAAGTAAGGACGAATAAATTCGCCCTTAAAATATTATATTATTAAATCAACATTTAGATTATGCGAAGTGGCGTACTTCGCCTTCACCATCAATGTTTGTAACACAACGGCCACAAATATCATTATGCTCTTCAATAGAACCAACATCATCAGTATAATGCCAACAACGCTCACATTTTGTTGCATCAGTTGATTTAACTTGAATATACAAGTTTTCAATTTCGGTTTCTACAGAACCTTCAGGCTGTGAAGCCACAATTTCTACATTTACTTTAGATACCAATAATACAAAACGAAGTTCTTCACCTAATGAAGTAAGTTTATTTATAAGTGTTTGGTCTGCTGAGATTGTAA
Organism: Pseudoalteromonas sp. NBT06-2; assembly: GCF_002276045.1. Taxonomy (GTDB): domain Bacteria; phylum Pseudomonadota; class Gammaproteobacteria; order Enterobacterales; family Alteromonadaceae; genus Pseudoalteromonas. Next base: position 14,905 of record NZ_NQMR01000080.1, read on the forward strand.
CCTTAGCTTGTAAAGTCGCACCGATAACATCTTCTTTACGTGCGGCTTCTAATACACGATTTACTTGATCGCGAACTGTTAAGATAGTTTGCCAGTGATCATTTAATTTTTCCGAATCAGATTTAACTAAACCATCATACCATTGACCAGTGAAAACAAATTGATCACGCTCACCTGGTAATGCTTGCCAAATTTCTTGAGCTGTAAAGCTCATAATAGGTGCCATCCAACGTGTCATCGCTTCAGCTATGTGGAATAAAACTGTTTGACATGAACGACGTGCAATTCCTTCAGTTTTTGCAGTGTATTGACGATCTTTAATAACATCTAAATAAAAAGCCCCTAACTCAAGCGTACAGAAATTCATTAACTTTTGTGTTACTAGTAACATTTGGTACTCATCATACGCAGTAATAATTTCTTCTTGTAATACAGCTGCTCTATCTAAAATCCACTTATCTAAATCAACTAAATCTTCATATGCAACCATATCAGTTTTAGGATCGAAACCCGCTAGGTTAGATAATAAATAACGGTTAGTATTACGAATTCTACGATATCTATCTGCAGCACGGCTAAATATTTCATCAGATACTGTCATTTCAGCAGTATAATCTGTTGATGCAACCCACAAACGTAAGATGTCAGCACCGAGTTTATTCATGATATCTTGCGGTGAAATCACGTTGCCTAATGACTTAGACATTTTGTGACCTTTTTCGTCAACAGTAAAACCATGGGTTAATACTTGACGATATGGTGCATGACCATTAATCGCAACAGATGTCATCATTGAAGACATAAACCAACCACGATGTTGATCTGAACCTTCAAGATATAAATCAGCAGGACCGGTTAATTCTTCACGAGCATCTACAACACATGCGTGAGAAACACCCGAATCAAACCATACATCTAAAGTATCTAATATTTTAACGTAACGTTCGCTATCAGCTTCATTTAATAATTCATTTACTTCTAAGTCATACCAAGCTTGAATACCTTTTTCTTCAACACGCTTTGCAACTTGCTCAATTAAAGTTTTAGAGTCTGGGTGAAGTGCGCCTGTATCTTTATCTACAAATAAAGCAATTGGCACACCCCAAGTACGTTGACGAGAAATACACCAGTCTGGACGGCCTGTTACCATATTAGCAATACGGTTTTCACCCCAAGCTGGTATCCATTGTGTTTTTTCAATTTCAGTTAAGGTATCGCCACGTAAATTAGCTTGATCCATACTTACAAACCATTGCGGTGTTGCACGGAATATAATTGGCGTTTTATGTCTCCAACAATGAGGATAACTATGCTCTAAAGCTTGGTGGTGCATTAAAGTATTTTTTTCTTTTAATACTTCTATCACATTCGCATTTGCTTTAAATACATGTTGACCAGCAAACAAAGGTGTATCAGGAAGATAAACACCATTTGCACCTACTGGGTTTGCAATTTCAAGATCATACTCTTTACCAACAATGAAATCTTCTTGACCATGTCCGGGTGCAGTGTGAACAGCTCCAGTACCAGAGTCAGTTGTTACATGTTCACCTAATACAACAGGTACTGAGAAGTCATAAAATGGATGTTGTAGTTGTAAATGCTCAAGTTCACTCCCTTTACAGTAACCTAATGCATGGTACTTATCGAAACCAAATCGATCCATTGCATCTTTAACAAGTGCAGACCCTAATACAAAACGACGTTTACCTTGTTCTGTCTCAACTTGAACTAAGCTATATTCAACATTTTCGTGTAATGCTACAGCACGGTTTGCAGGTAATGTCCAAGGTGTTGTTGTCCAAATAATAACATCAATTTGACCTTCGCCTTTATGGCCTTCAGGTAAATTGAACTTACTTTCAAGGGCTACTTCGTCTAAAAATTTAAAGCTTACATCAATCGCTGGTGATTGCTTGTCTTGATATTCAACTTCGGCTTCAGCTAATGCCGAGCCACAATCTGTACACCAATGAACTGGTTTTGAACCTTTATGTAAATGACCTTTATCAATAATACGTCCTAAGACACGAATAGCATTGGCTTCAAAATCAAAATTCATTGTTAAGTAAGGATTGCTCCAATCACCTAATACACCTAAACGAATAAAATCAGTTTTTTGCCCTTCAACTTGCTTTTTAGCGTATTCACGACATTTCTCACGAAATTGTGCTGCTGTTACTTTTTTGCCTGGTTTGCCAACTTTTTTCTCAACTTGAAGTTCAATTGGTAAGCCATGACAATCCCAGCCAGGAATATAAGGTGCATCAAAGTCAGATAAAGTTTTAGCTTTAATAATAATATCTTTAAGTATTTTATTTACTGAATGACCTAAGTGAATATTACCGTTTGCATAAGGAGGTCCATCATGCAAAATAAACGTTTTTTTACCTTTTTTAGCTGCACGTATCTTGCCGTAAAGATCTTGTTCATTCCAATATTTTAGCATTTTAGGCTCACGATTAGCCAAGTTACCACGCATTGGGAATGCAGTTTGTGGCAGATTAAGAGTATGCTTATAGTCGCTCATTTATTTAACTTTCCGTATCTTAGATATTGGTCAAACCAAAACACTGCTTGGCAACTTTAACATCGGCACCAATTTGTGCGATGAGTTGATCAAGCGTATCAAATTTTTGTTCATTGCGAAGTTTAGTAATAAGCTCCACACTTATAAATATTCCATATATATCTTGCTTAAAGTCAAAAATATGGACTTCAAGCAACATTTTTTGTCCATTTAGGGTTGGCTTAGAACCTACATTTGCTACCCCATAAAATTCTTTGTCTGATATTTTTATTTTTACTGCAAATACACCGTTTACTGGGCTTACTTGTCTTTTAAGTGCAACATTAGCTGTTGGAAAACCTAATTGTCTACCTTTCTTCCAACCATGAATAACACGACCAGAAATTTGATAAGTATGGCCTAGCATGTCATTAGCTTGCTCAATATCATTATCAGCAAGTGCATTTCTAATAGCTGTACTACTTACCCGACAATCTAGTTTACGAAAGCTTCGGGTGCTTTTAACAGTCATATTTAGTTCAGCACCGATTTCAACTAACATATTAAAATCGCCAATACGCCCTTTGCCAAATCTGAAATCATCACCAATAGTCAGCGCTTTAACACCTAATTTATTAATCAATATTTCACGAATAAAATGATCCGCTGACAAATTTGCAAAATTTGTGTTGAAATTGATGCATATAACGCGTTTTATCCCTAACTTTTTAAGAAGAATTAACTTATCTCTTAAACGAGTCAACCTAGGAGGCGCTTTGTCTTTTGCAAACAACTCTTGTGGTTGCGGCTCAAATAACATTACAGTACTTGGCAGGTTTAACATACTAGCGTCTTTTATTAAGCCATTTAAAACAGCCTCATGACCTAAATGTACACCATCAAAATTACCTATCGTTAATACGCAATCTCGATGCCGAGTCCTAATATTGTGGATGCCTCTAATTAGCTCCATAACCTAAATATGACCTAAAATTTTGTTATTCAAATATCAAAGCCGCGATTATAAACTTTTTTTCGCAAAGGATACATTTTTTATTGTATTTACTCTTATACCGAAAATATACAATAGAGAAAAATATGTAATAATCGCAATTAGCAGCAAAGAAAGTAAATATACTATCTGCTGACTAAGCTCTACCGATTGCCATATAAGCTGTTGCTCACACCAGTGAGTGACAAATGCCATAGTTAAACTGGATACAATACATTTCAATGTAAACTCAACACTAAAACGTGAAAATTTATAAACACCCTGTTTTGATAAAAAGTAATATAATAGAAACGCATTACAAGTTGCCGAAAGAGATGTCGCCAATGCGAGACCGATATAGCCTAAAAATGAAGCTAGAATTAAATTAAAAATCATATTTAAAATTAATGCGGCTATGCCTATCTTAACTGGTGTTTTTGTATCATGCCTTGCATAAAAGCCAGGTGCGAGCACTTTTATCAACATAAAACTCAGTAAACCAACAGCATATGCAGCTACACCAAAAGAGACTTGAGTGACATGATCTATTTCACTATTGATAAAAGCGCCATGGCCAAACAAAACAGTGATAATAAGCGGGCTTAATACAATTAATCCCATAAATGCAGGTAAGCCTAACCAAATGACAAACCTCACCCCCCAATCCAAGGTATTTTGAAAGTCATTACCGTCTTGTTTTACATGTAACTTAGATAACGCAGGTAGAATAACCGTAGCAATACCAATACCAAATAGTCCTAATGGAAATTCAATTAAACGATCTGAATAATATAACCAAGCAATAGAGCCTTTAATTAAAAATGTTGCAATAATTGAATCAAGCAATAAATTTATTTGACTTACAGATACACCAAACAAGGCAGGAAGCATCAACTTGCGTACTTTTTTTACATTTTCATCCTGCCAAGCCCATTTTGGGCGAGTCAACATTTTTGCACGATATAAAAAAGGAATTTGGAAAAGTATCTGTACGACCCCACCTATAAATACTCCTAAGGCTAGTGATAAAGCACCAAATTCAAACCTATCATGGAAGAACAAAGCACAACCTATAATTGATATATTGAGTAAAACAGGTGTGAATGCTGCAACTGCAAATCGATTATAAACATTCAGTACTGAACCGGATAGTGCAACCAGACTAATAAAAAACAAATAAGGGAAAGTAAATTTGAGCATTAAAGATAATAAAGCATACCTATCGGTAGAATTACTTGAATCAGAAGATACAAACCAGCCAGCACCAAATAATGCAGCTATGACTGGAGAGGCAATAACACCTAAAATGGTCACAGATAATAATATCGTTCCTAGGGTACCTGCTGCATTAGCAACAAATATTCTAACTTGATCATCACCATGTTTTTCTTTAACTTCGGTTAATACAGGTACGAATGCCTGAGCAAATGCACCTTCAGCAAATAAACGTCTTAGAAAATTTGGTACTTTATTCGCTAATAAAAATATATCTGCTGCCGCACCTGCGCCTAATAAATGAGCTGTAACGGCATCTCGCACTAATCCTAATATTCTTGAAAGAAATGTCATAAAGCTGACTATCATCCCTGAACGAAACAAACTTTTTGCCACACTAAACCTTTTGAATAAATTTAAGTGCCCACATTATGACATAATAAGTGTACTTAGGTACTAGGCGATTGTTATAAGCTTTGATATAATCTCCACATTAACTGCTGAAATGGCCGACTATATTAAAACGCAAAAGAAATGAAAGTTTCATCGTTTAAATATAAATGTTCGTTAAATGAGTGGTTTTTATATAAAGGCCATTGACATTTTCAATAAAAAGAGGCATATTCCTCGGCCATAAATTCAAAGCTTTATTTTAGATTGTTAGGAGCAAACCTTGGCTAACATCAAGTCTGCAAAAAAACGCGCTTTAACTAGCGAAAAACGCCGTAAACACAATGCAAGTCGCCGTTCAATGATGCGTACTTTTTTCAAAAAAGTAGTAGTAGCAATTGAAGCTGGTGATAAAGAAGCTGCAACTTTAGCATTTAATGCTGCAGTTCCAGTTTTAGACCGTTACGCAACTAAAGGTCTTATTCACAAAAACAAAGCTGCTCGTAACAAGAGCCGCTTATCTGCAAAAATCAAAGCTCTTTAAGCGCTTTTTTTAGCTTTAAAAGACCGGCTTATGCCGGTTTTTTTATATCTACCCCCCCTATTTACACCACTTATACCAACATTGTACCCATACTACTTGGAAATGCAGGTTTCAGAGCTTGGGTAGGATACGAGCTCAAGATTCTTGGTTATTCACTGGTTTTACCGCTGATTTTTATCTTCAATTATGCGTTTTATTATTGGAACCTGTGTGGTAGCTTAAATGGCTACCACTAAATTGCTACGTAACATACTATTTTTAACGTACTTCCCCACGCTACCCAGTTTGACCTTTCCACCCGATGAGTGTTGGATAGGCGTGAGATCAATACCGTGCCTAAAGCGCTTTGAACTCTCGCTGAATAACCACTTTATTAACGCAAATGGTATTTTTGATGAATCATAACGCCGTAATCGCTTTCTACCCAAACTCTCATAGGGTAATACGATAAGTGGCCAACTGCGTTGTTATAAAATATTTGTTGAGAATGCTGTTTAACGACACATCCTATGCCTCGTATTTGGCAAGCTTATCGACTTGCTGAAATAGCGTACTTCCATGTAGAATAGGTATATAAATTACAACTTTTTAAATTGAGTAACTACATATCATCGAGAACAAAAGAATATCCTTGCGATAATTTAAATTGTTTGATTGATACAAAAAAATCTAACTTTCCTGATACTTGTTAACTATAAAAAAAGTAAGGGGTTATAACTATCCTACTACAGGAAATAGCTGGTAATTAGGAATGAAGATACTCCAGGCTAACTAAGTATCTACATAGAAGCAATGCAGCTATTATTTAGCCCTTTGAGAATGAGCACATTAATTGAATAGTTTTATTTAAGGTAATTGAAGATCGGGGGCAAATTTTTTCAAAATAGCTGCTATTTTCTTAGGTGAAAAAGGCTTCACGACAAAGCCCTTTGCGCCTTTATCTATCGCATCTCTTACATTTTCTACAGTAGAGTGCGCTGATACCATAACAACGTTTGTTTGAGGACTAATTTCATTTAATTTAGCAATAATGTCTTTGCCATTACCATCAGGAAGTTCAATATCTAAAAATACAATTGAAAAATTACGTTCTTGGCATAATTGTAAACATTGAGAAGCAGTAGATGCTTCATCAATAATGTTAATTCCTAAATGCATAAGCGTTTGATGTAGAAAATTTCGGACTGTACCGACATCATCCACAATTAAAACCGAAAAATTATCATTCATTTATTCACTCCACTGATTCTTGTTATACTCACAGTCTACAACTATTACCATATTAATTGCGGTAACGCTTTTATAATTATCAAGTAAATATAAATTATGTCTATAAAAATAAAACAAAAAAAACTACTTAAACCTGTAGATCTCAAAAAAAAACAAAAAAAAAACCAAAAATCAGTAAAACAGGTCAACACTGCACAGGTTGAAAATACAAAACACCCTATAAATGTAACTGAAAAAAAAGCAAATATTAAGGGTATCAAAATTTTATCTTTAATTTGTTTTGTAACTCTTATTTATATTATTGCCCCAAAACCTCAGTTACTAACATATGAGAAAATGGGTATAACTAATCAAAGTATATATTGGCCTGGATTTTATAAGTTTGAGCCTTTTATTTTAGATTCTAACCTTAAAACAAGCGTAAACATTCAAGCCAATAATCTTTTTCTATGTCACAAAGATATCATAACTTTACCTTGTCAAAAATATAGGATCATTGATGTGCAAGGACCTTTTGCTCCTATACTTTTTCATATCAAGAAAAAATTAAAAATAAATGAGAAAAACTAATGCGAAATTCGAAAAAATCTCGTTTGAACTTAATTTAATAGTTCATATAATAGCCGTTTTTCTTAATGGGATAAGATTATGGAACACATTTTTTTAAACAGTATAAATATTTTAGGTTTAATTTTATGTTTAGGTGCTTTTTTCATAAAAGATAGCTTTTGGTTGAAAATTTCAACTATTGTTGGAATGAGTATATTATTTACTGCCAATACCTTTGGCGGCTTTCCGACAGGTATATTATCTAATATTAGCTTAGTATTAATAAATGCCTTCTGTCTGTTTAAACTATTTACTTATCACTTAGAACAATAAGTTTTTTGCTCTAAGTGAGTAATATAAAACTTTAAGACACAATAGAATATGATGAATTTGACTCAAGATTTATCTCATTTGCAGATGCTTGATTAAACCAAGCAGACACAGCTAACACAACAACGGCAAACGCTACTGAACTTAGTCGGATCCCACGACTGGTTGACCTACTCATAATCACTCCTATTTATTATTTTATTTTTATTTTTATTAGGGCGTTTTTTGTTCAACACCAGTGTACTGAAACTTATCGAAATTAACAATATTTTTACCGTGTGATTTTATAATTAACAAAAATCAGGTTGTATACTTAATAAAATTAAATAAAATAAAAGACTTAGAACAATTACAAACATTAAAAACCGACAACAAAGGTTAATTGCACTATTATAAAAATTATATTAATTAAGTGATCATATATTTATTTGAATTGATATTACTTAATCTAAATCAATTTTTGCAATAGGATAATTGAAAATATAGGTCAACTTGGTCTATATCAAATTAATATGATGATAATTGGGTATTATATTTTATTGTAGTAACCCCTTTTAACCATGATATCTTAGTTTAAGGAGGTATTGCCGGCGCAGATATTGGTTAACTAAGCAATTGCCACCGAAATATTACACAAAGATATAACCTTTGCCTACCCTGAAATTCATTCTTCTCGACTTAAAGCTATTTTTACTTTTGTTAAATCAGGGCTACGTGATCAACGTGTCTCCGTCACTTTGGGCCGAGGGTTAAAAGATGACTCTAACACCGACAAAAAGCACGATATTAAACGCGCTGATAGGTTGATAGGAAACCGTCACTTACACAATGAACGCCTCTGTTTTTATGAGTTTACGACAGAAGATCTCGTCGGAAATAACCGTCATCCATTTATCATCGTTGACTAGTCACCGATTAACTCCAATGAAATATTTCAAGTACTTAGGGCCAGCATACCAATGGGTGGTAGAGCTTTAACACTTTATGAAAAAGTATACCCTGAATCTGAATAAAATGTAGAGTATGCCATCAGGAACTGATGAATAACTTGGAGCGATGCTTACATGCAAACTGCCAACCTATCATATTATCCGATGCAATTTTTAAAACGCTATGGTTTAAAAAAGCGACAAATAGAGCCAGAAAATTAGATTATGTTTTTTTATAGTAAATCAACTCAGTTCAAGGGCGGATAAAAAAGAAAAAGTGTGGTGGTAAATCGCAATGTACAAGAAGTAAGTATCAACAGCAGAAAGCGAAAGAGCTATGGTTACTCATTTTAAAACTATCTAAAAGGCTTAAAGTCACCGCGAAAAAAATAGTCAAAATTTATCGGCTACGCATGCAAATAGAAGAAAGCTTTAGAGATACCAAAAACACGAAACTAGGTATCAGTCTAGAGCAAGCTCATTCAACCAACTCTCAGAGCTGGCTGTAAAGTATGAGGAATTTAGGATGAATTCGTGGGGTTCCTTCAGTTTTAACTATATACTAAATGAACAACCGAGAGTATATGAAATGGCTTCATATATGGATATAACGAGTGATGCTGAAGTTTTTGTTTATGCTAAAAAAGCACTGACTTCAACTGTAAATATTGATCCTGTGGTATTTATATTAGGTATGAAATATAAATCCTAAGTTATTAAAATAATTTTATTTTTAATAAGCAAATTATACTTAACAATTGGTTTTTTATATTAACTCATTCTCCCTGAAGTAAGTCACTCGCTAGCAACAATTTCAATATCGTTTATACTTATCAATTAGTTATTCAAATTATAAACTGAGGTATAACAATGTTAAATATTAAAAAAAATCTCTTTCTTATATCCATCTTCATTATTGCCTTACCCACACTCGCTAATTTTGATTTCAAGGGAAATGGCACACTTATTTACCCTACTGGCATATCTAAACCATTTAACTTTGGTTTTGCATGGAATAATACAGCACAAGTATTCACCATAGGCGAGAAAACTTATTCTATGGAACAAGTTCCTGACTCCTATTCAATCGTCTTAGCAATTAGTAAAAATGAAAAAACTGTTTGGGTACAAGAATTTGCAAAAGGCTATTTTGAACAATTTGAATGGAAAATTGGCAAGTATCACGTTCAATTAAAAAAAGAAAAATTCGAAAACAAGGTTCTCGGTAATTATGTTTTGATACTTGATGGTAATCAGTACTTTTTTACCAGCCGTGCTGCTAGTCTAACTATCAAATTTAATGAAGAGGGAATTAAAGGGATTGCTATTGATGGAGTAGTAAAAGATTTTGGTACTAAGCAATAAAAACTAACAAGTATCTTGCTTTATTAGTTTTTATTAATATCGTCTCTCAATTTAATTAATATGCAAAGCTATACTTTTATTGTTTTACGGTTGATACCGTATTCTCTTAATTTATTTGCAACCGCGGTATGGCTTAACCCCAAACGTTTAGCAAGTTGTCTAGAGCTTGGGTAAGCTGGATACAATTTACGTAGTAAAGTTGATTCAAACCGTTTTACAGCTTGATCTAGGCTCCCTTCAAAATCGGACTCTAAATAACCTAAGTCATTTGTAAAACTTGGTAACTGTAAGTGTTCGATACCAAGCTTTTCATCATCTAATAAAGAAACAGCTCTGTATAACGCGTTTTCTAACTGTCTTACATTACCAGGCCAAGGATATTGTTCTAAAAATGCTAAGCACTCTTGTGTTAACTCTGGAACTTTAACGCCCATTTGATGTGCATACTTTTGAATAAAATGATTGGAAAGCGGTGCAATATCAGCTTTTCGATCTCTTAACGGTGCAATATCTAAAGTAAGTACATTAATGCGATAATAGAGATCTTCACGGAAAGTGCCTTCTTGCACCATGCCAGGTAAATCTTTTTGTGTTGTGGCGATGATACGAACGTTTACTTTTACTTCATTTTCATCACCAACCCGACGAAATGTTCCATCTTGTAAAAATCGTAATAGTTTAGTTTGTAACTGAGTTGACATTTCTCCTACTTCATCTAAAAATACTGTTCCGCCATCTGCTTGCTCTAAAATGCCACGTTTAGTGATCGGCTCATTAGAATGTTGGCTATAACCAAATAATTCAGACTCTGCAACATTGTCAGGTAAAGATGCGCAAGATAAAGCCAAAAATGGTTTCATTGAGCGATTTGACGAGAAATGACATGCTCTGGCTAGTAGCTCTTTGCCAGTCCCCGTCTCTCCTAGTATCAAAATTGGCGCTTCAAGATGAGAAATTCTTTTGGCTTCTCTAACAACTCTACGCATCGCTGTACTTTGGCTTTGTATAGAAGAAAAGCTTTCTTGGCCATAACGTCTAAATACACTAACTTGCTGACCTAATCGACTCTGAGATTTAATATTAATCACAGCTCCAGCAAGAATATCTTCACTTGCAGCATCAGGTACTGATATAGGTAATATATCTGCAATAAAATCTTCACCTGAAACTTCAACTCTGACTGTTTGACCCAATACCTCATCGCTTTCTAACCAACGATTAAAATTAAATCCTTTTAGTAAATTATTAATATTCAGATCTATGACTTCAAATTTATCAATATTTAAATCTCGAGCAGCAGCATCATTACATAAACGCACACTGCCTTTGGCATTTATCGAAATAATGCCATCAGGCAATACACTTAATAAGGTTTTAAGTTCATTATGTTCTCGTTCTGATGGCATAAAAGCAGTTGTTTTAACATCTTCGACTCCATCAATAAGTCTAATTTCAGGCATCAACTTTTGAAAACTTTCAAATTCAATTGGTGGCATTGAAATAAACATTTTACTGTTTATGGCATCAACTTCGATACCTTTTAAGTCGACTTGATAATTAACTAAAATATTCAATACTTCTTGTGCGATCCCCATGCGATCAGCACAATGAATTTCTAGACGCATAAAACCTCAGAGCTTATAAATTACAGATATAGAATCATACTGCAATTTTCATATAAAAAACTAATTTTGTAAAGAATTTTGCACGTTTATATGATTTTTAATTTATTTAATCGAGTAATTTGGCTCTTAATACTGAGTTTCACTCACTGTGAGATTGAACTTGCCATAAAGCTGCATAAAATCCGTTTTTCTCTAAAAGCGCTTTATGTGTGCCTTGCTCTTTAATTTGCCCTTTTTCCAAATACAAAATTTCATCTGCATCAACTATTGTTGATAATCTATGCGCGATTACTAAACTTGTATGTCCAGTCGTAATACTTTTTAACGTTTCCATAATTGCAGCTTCATTATGACTATCTAGTGAAGATGTCGCTTCATCAAAAATTAAGATTGGTGTCTTTTTCAGTAAACTTCTCGCTATGGCAACTCTTTGTTTTTCACCTCCTGAAAGTTTTAGACCTCGCTCTCCTACTTGTGTGTTTAATTTGTCAGGTAAAGAACTGATAAAGTGACTCAACTGTGCATCATTTATAACTGCTTCAACTTCAACATCTGTCGCATCTAACCTACCGTAGCGGACATTTTCTAAGATACTCTGATTAAATAGCACTGTATCTTGCGGCACAATTGCAATCTGTTTCCTTGTTGATTCTAAAGAGTAATTTTTAATATTTTTCCCACTTAAAGTTATTCTCCCCTCGCTAGCATCATAAAATCGGTATAACAATTTTGTAATTGTGGATTTTCCTGCGCCACTTGGGCCTACAATCGCTATTTTTTTACCTGCTTCAATTTTAAAATTTAACGCCTTGATAGTTTGCGGCTTATTTTTATAAGCAAAACTCACATTCTCAAATTGAATATCAGCACTTTCAAGTGTTAAATCCGGTGCATTATCTCTTTCAATAATATTTGATTTTACAGAGAGTAACTCAAACATATTTTCTATATTTGTTAGGGAACCTTTTATCTCTCGATATACAAATCCTAAAAAATTTAATGGTATGAAGATTTGCATCATAAAAGCATTTACTAATACAAAATCTCCCAGAGTCATATGCTTTTGACTTACATCAATAGAGGCTAATGCTAAAGTAGCAGTCATAGCTAATGCGATAATCAAGGCTTGCCCACCATTAAGTACAAACAAAGAAAGTCTATTTTTACGTCTTGCTAACTGCCAATTTGCTAAATCTTTATCATATTCATCCTGTTCATGTTTCTCATTATTAAAGTATTTAACTGTTTCAAAGTTTAATAAACTATCAACAGCACGAGAATTAGATTGATTATCAGCCAAATTGGCTTGCTTAATATATTTAATGCGCCAATTTGTTGCTTTAACTGAAAATAAAACATATAAAATAACGGCTGTGATTATAATTAAGGCATATTCAATTCCATAATTGATGCTTAATATGCCAATTACAAAACTTAACTCAATTATCGTGGGGCCAATATTAAAAACAAAAAAGCGCATTACAAAACTGATGCCTGATACACCTCTTTCTATATCTCTGGCCAATCCGCCTGTTTTTCTATTAAGGTGAAAATCTAAATCAAGTTGATGAATATGCGTATAAACCTCAAGGCTAATTCGTCTCATTGCATGCTCTGTAACACGACCAAAAAGCACATCTCTTAACTCTGAAAAAAGTACATTAGTTAACCTTACAGTGCCATAGGCTGCAACTAACATTAAGGGCAATGACAATTCTGGTGATAATAAATTTTGCTGTTCATCAAGTAAATCTACTGTGTTTTTTAATATAAAAGGTAAGTACACGCTAGCCACTTTTGCTAATGCCAAGCATATAAATGCCAAAATAATGCGATTTTTATATTCTGTTAGATAAGGAATAACACGTTTGAAAATAGCTAAATTAAAAGTACTCGCAGGATCTGGTGTGGTAAAACCATGTTTCATATTTATTTCTGCCTATTTTTTATACTTCCTGTGAAAATGGTTAACTACTCAGAGCAGCTAAAGCTTTTACTAATACTGAGGTATATGTATACTGCCTTGAAGTAATTTAATTCACATAGCCTCTTTTTATACTTCTTTATCGCTTTTTGATTGTGATAGATGCGTGTACAAAATAGATTATCTGATAATTACCGATAAAAAAACACACATGGCCACCCGCTTAATGATAGGTGATTTTCCTTTAATTAAACGAAAGCAATTATAATATACAGGCCAAAACGATAAATTGATTTAGGAAATTAACAATGAGTTCGATTCCAAAGACTGGAGATTTTTTAGGGCACCCTAAAGGACTCTTTCTATTGTTCGGCACAGAAATGTGGGAACGATTCAGCTATTACGGTATGCGTGCAATATTAGTACTGTATTTAGTAGATTTAGTAGAAAGAGGTGGATTAGGGTTTACTCGTGTCGATGCATTAAGCCTATATGGTACTTTCACAATGTTGGTTTACTTAACACCTTTAGTAGGCGGATGGTTAGCCGATAACATTTTAGGACAACGTAAATCTATTATTATTGGTGGTATTTTAATGGCCTTAGGCCAATTTACACTGGGTACACCACACGAATTTGTTGCTGGTTTCGAACGTGAGATGTTTTATGCAGGTCTTGCACTATTGATCTGTGGTAATGGTTTATTTAAACCAAATATATCAACTATGGTTGGCGACTTATATGATGATGGTGATCACCGTCGTGATGGTGCTTTCACTATTTTCTATATGGGCATTAACTTAGGTGCAGCTATCGCACCTATTGTTGTTGGTACTATCGCTGAGAAAATAGCTTGGCAATATGGTTTTATTGCCGCTGGTGTTGGTATGATCATTTCTGTTATCATGATTCATATACTAGGTAATAAATACTTAGGTAATATTGGTGTTGTTCCTGCTGCTGTTGTATCACAAGAAAACAGTAAATCAGATAAAAAAGAACCTTTAACTTCTGAAGAAAGAGACCGCATTAAAGTAATCTTTATTATGAGTGCGTTTACTATTATTTTCTGGGCTGGTTTTGAACAAGCTGGTGGATTAATGAATATTTTCGCAAATGACTATACTGACAGAATGATAGGTGCTTTTGAAGTTCCTGCAAGTTGGTTTCAGTCTGTAAATGCAATTTTCATCGTTCTTTTTGCCCCTATCATTGCAACTATCTGGGTTAAAATGGGGCCTAATGAGCCGACTTCACCTGTTAAGTTTGCTTTTGGTATGTTTTTCCTAGCAATTGGTTTTTTATTCATGATTGGTGCAACAATGCAGCAAGGTGGTGACGTAACAGTTAAAACATCTATGTCATGGTTAATTTTTGCATACCTTTTCCATACTTTAGGTGAATTATGTTTATCTCCTATTGGTTTATCTATGGTTTCTAAACTTGCACCTATGCGTTTAGCTTCAATGCTTATGGGTATCTGGTTCTTATTTACTGCAATGGCTAATAAAGTGGCTGCATTTGTAGGTAGTTTCATCGGTGAAGGTGCTGACTCTGTTGATAATGCAATGGCTATCTTTGCTGGTATTGCAATTACAGCAACTGTATCTGGTATTATTTTATACCTTATCAGCGGTAAATTAGTTGATTGGATGCACGGTGCAGAAGGTAATACTGAGCACACTGAAGAAGAAAATTTAGAAGCAGAATTAGAAATAACTGCTGCGCGTTAAAACTAACCAATACAAATAATTATAAAAAACCTAAAGCTTGCCTTTGGGTTTTTTATAACTCCATAACTCTCTATATGATTCATTGCTATATCTGACATATTAATAACATCTCAGTATAATTACCTTTTGTTGCATGTTAAGTTGACATACAATTGCTACCTAATGAGAATGTAATAGGAAGTGATCATGCCAGATAAATCCAAGCGAGGTACCAGTTTAAAAACGCAAATTTACGGTTTAGTCATTTTTTTAGGTATCATCTCTTTTATTTGCAGTTTATTAATAAGTGTTGAACATACTAAAGATTATTTAAACGAACAAATGGGGAGCCATGCGCAAGACACTGCGACCAGTTTAGGTTTATCTATTTCTCCTTATTTAGATGAAGAAAATATAATAATCGCAGAAACTATGGTATCTGCGATTTTCGACTCTGGTTATTATGCAGCTATGGAATTCACAACTATTGAGGGTGATGCATTAATAAGCCGTCACAACCCTAATCAGGTTGAAACTGTTCCCACTTGGTTTATAGATATGTTTGCATTATTTCCTCCTGTACGTTCAAGTGAAATAAGTAATGGATGGCAAATAGTTGGAAATTTATCTGTTACAAGTCATGCCGGAGTCTCCTACTTTCAATTATGGCAATATGCTAGTAAAGCTTTTATCGCTTTTTCTTTTATTCTATTATTTAGCTTAGCTATCGCATACTTCATTC
Organism: Pseudoalteromonas sp. NBT06-2; assembly: GCF_002276045.1. GTDB lineage: Bacteria > Pseudomonadota > Gammaproteobacteria > Enterobacterales > Alteromonadaceae > Pseudoalteromonas. The sequence continues at coordinate 30,960 of NZ_NQMR01000080.1, forward strand.
TAAGTGCTGTATTAAAACCATTAGCCATGGTTGAGCATCAAGCGATATGTGTGTCAAAAAAACAGTTTATTTTAAACCCAGAAAAACCATTCACCAGAGAACTTAAAGTTGTAATAGAAGCATTAAACTCTATGGTTTCTAATGTACAAAAAAACTTTGATTCAATGACTCGCCAAGCAGAAAGAATCACTAAAGAAGCTTATTTAGATAAATTAACTGGTCTTGGAAATCGTCGCGCTTTTGAAAGTCAATTTAATGCAAGCCTATCAGACATATCAGATGACGAATCAGCAACAATTGCATTGATCGAATTGCCGTCATTACAAAAAGTAAATAATGAAAGTGGTTATCAAGCCGGTGACAAATACGTACTATCTGTAGTAAATGAATTAAAAAATGCTTTTATAGAAATTGAAAATACTAAGATTTACAGAATTAATGGCGGCAGTTTTATAATAACTATCGCCCAATGCACTTCACTTTGCCAAAATGAAATAAAGACATTAAACAATCAATTTTTATCATTAGAAAGGAGTCATTCCTCTGATAATTTTGCAAAGCTAGTTGCAACACCATATCAAAATACTGATTCGATGAAAAAATTATTAATTGATTTAGATAACCTAATTACGCAAGATTCAACACAATTAAAAATCAAGAAAGCTATTTTCACTGAAAATTCAGGCTTATCTCTCGGGTTACAGGATTGGAAAAATTTAATTAAAAATATAATGAATACCGGCCATATTCAGTTTTTATATCAGCCAGTAAAAGATATCAATAATATAAATACTTTATATGATGAATTACTCGCAAAATTTTATTTTGAAGACAAAATCATTCCTAATAATCAGTTGTTTTCAATGGCTGAACGTTTAAAATTAACTCAAGAATTAGACATCAAGCTCATTACAAACGCAATTAATTTTGTATCTAATGATTTAGATAATAAACTTGCGATCAACTTAAGTCAGCAGTCCCTATTTAGTACATCATTTAACCTTTGGTTAAAAAATTTCTTAAATGAGAATGAACATTGTCGTGACAGACTGATTTTTGAAATAAACGAAACTGCTTTACTCAAAGATATAGAACTAGCAACAAAAAATATCAATTTATTTAAAACCTTAGGTATTAATATCTGCATTGAAAGATTTGGTACGAGTTTTACTTCTTTTAAATACTTAAGAGGCTTAGATCTCGACTTTATCAAACTAGACGGTAGCTATATTAAAGATCTTTTAAATCATACAGAAAATAATTACTACATTCAGGCTGTAAATCAAATTTGTCATAGCCTGGGAATAAAGGTAATCGCTTGCCATATTGAAAGTGATGAAGTTCTTAACCTAATTAAAGAGCTTGAGTGTGATGCCTGTCAGGGGCAATATATTCAAAAACCAACAGAGTTAATCTAAAGAATATAAAGGTGTTCGCAAGGATGCGGCACTAAACCGGTTTCTTAATTTATTCCAACTTTGTAACCGACTAGATTTTCCCGCGAGTTTACCTTGTCCTTTAGCTTTGCTTAACCAGAGGTTTTCACCATTGAAGCTATATATGGGGAGTAAATCTCGTCTTTGAGTAGAAGGTAATATCTTAGGGTTGATATTGTCTAATATAAGTGGAATTGATGAAGGGGTTTCGTAATAAGCTAGAACCATATGAAATTGTTTCAAGCTAAGTGCTTTAACATAAGTTATCCGTAATTTATTTTCTGGTATACCTAATTCTAATAAACTAAAGTATTTGGCAATGCTAAAGTCCTCACAATCGCCTCCATTGACACCTATAAACTCAAGAGGTGTGGCCCAGTAATCTTTTTTTCCCCATAAAAGAATATCATCAACAAAGTTTAACAAATTAAAAAAGCGGTTAACCCTTTTTAACTTATTTAAGTCTGTGGTTAAAGTAGGCTCAGTTAATATTTTCTCCCAAGCACGTAACCTTAGGCCCGATCTGGGGCCGTATTTATTTTTCAATTGAATTTCCAGTTTATCCCAATCAAAAGCTTTATTTCCATCAGCCCAAAGTGGTAAAACCACACTGAGTGAAATTACAATAAAGCGTTTTATCATGTGTTAATAACCTTTAACCCTTTCATTTTTTTTATTTTCTGTTGTGAAAATATGCCATCTTAAAAGATCTTTTTGATTTTTAATTTGTATATAAAGTACCACCCTTCTGTTTTTACTATGGTGTAATTCTGATGCTCCTTGAGTTGCTAATTGACTCTCTCCAAAAGGGACGGCAGCTAACTTACGTGCATCAACACCATGATTATTAACTAAAAGGCGCTTTACTTCTTTAGCGCGCTTAAGAGAGAGCTGTAAATTATATGCTTCACTACCAACTGAGCTGGCATGGCCTTCGAGTTCTAGCTTTATTTCATCGGTTCGATTTATCATATCTGCAAGTTTAACTAATTCTCTGTCATACTGTGGCTTTACAGTTATAGAGTCATTATCAAACAGTATATTCAAATCCATTGTTAACAAAGTATCAGTGACTGTTGGGCAGCCATCATTAGTCACTTGTGCACCTTCGAATGTATATGCACATAAATCACGGTCATTGATCACACCATCAGCATCATCATCAGCCAAAGAAACACTTGGTGCAGAACTATAAGTTAAATCAGGCTGAGAAGAGCATGCTGTTATTAAAATAATTAGACTACCAAATATTACTTTTTTATACATTATTGTTGGCTCCACTTTTTAGGTTTCTCTACACGTAATGATGCAAGCAATTTACCAGTTGAAGCTAAAACACGATATTGTGCTAAAAGTTGCGAATGCTCTACTGATGTATAAGTTTTTCTTGCTTCAAATAATTCATTACTTGTATCTAGTAAGTCTAATAAACTACGTTTACCAAGAAAAAACTGCTCTTCATAAATACTTTGAGCCTGTTTTGCAGAATCTACATGGTTTTGTAAAAATGGAATTTGTTTATTCAAGTAAACCTGTGCTCGCCAAGATAGTTTTGTGCTTTGTAAAACTTGCCTTAACGTTTGAGCATAAATATCTTTACTTTGAGCTTCTTGATAAGCCGCCTTTAGTTTTCCAGCGCTATCGGCACCACCGGCATATAAGTTATATTTCATTCTTAACATAGCTGTTAAGTCTTCATTATAGCCTCTAGTACCATCCATATCATTATTATGTGCAGCTCCTACTTCAAAGCTCAATTTTGGATAGAAATTACTATTGCCAATTTCTAATCTTGCCGAAGCAGCTTGAATATCATTAAAAGCAGAGAGTAGCACTGGATGTCCTTCTCTTGCTATTTCTAGTGCATGATTTAATGACTTAGGAAACATATCAGCATCAGAAACGGGCCATTTTAAATCCTCAGGTTTTTGATCTACAATGTCTACAAACTTACTCTTTGCGTCAAGTAAATTATGTTCTGACGAAATAACATTAACTTGAGCACGCGCTAATCTACCTTCAATTTGCGATAAATCAGCTTTTGACCCTAATCCTTGTGTCACACGGTCATTAATTTGATCATATACTTTTTCATGAGCTTTCAAATTCTTTTTTGAGAGACTTAGAATTTTATTCGCCTCTAAAACCCCCAAATATACAGAAGCTACTTTTAGTGCTTGATCTTCTGCTAAACCATACAAAGCATATTGCGATGCTGTCGCTTCAAATTTTGTTCTTTTAACATTATCCATCACAGCAAAACCATCAAATATCTTTTGTTTTAGTGATACTGATAGTTCTCCTCTAGTGAGTTCTCTTGGTGCATCATTGGCCAAACGTGTCGATGGGTTATCAGAGCTTTCATAACCATAGCCAGCTTGTAAATTTACTTGAGGTAAATAACCACTTTTAGCAATATCTATATCTTGCTGGTAAGCTTTGTATAAATGAAAAGCTTCCGCTATTTTAGGTTCACTAGATAATGTTTTTTCAACAGACTCTTCTAGAGATTGTGCTAATATGTTAGTACTCAGCAGACCGCTCATTAAAAATATCGCTGATGTTATTTTTGTTTTATGGAACATGATCAATCCTTTTTCAATATAAAGTATGGTACTAAGAAGTTTAAAAAACAAACATCTTTTATTTTTATCTTTCTGTTAATGCACTTTGTTGGGCACGTAAAATAGGCTTTAATATGTATTCTAGTACCGTTTTTTTCCCAGTCATAACATCAACTGAAGCTGTCATTCCCGGTATTATTGGTAATCTTTTCGACTTATCACCTAAAAAATTATCATCTGTTCTCACTGTGATCAAATAATAACTAACGCCTTTTTCATCTTCAAATGAATCGGCACTTATATTTTCTAACTTACCCTCAATTCCACCATATATGGCAAAATCATATGCTGTAAATCGCACTATAGCCTTAAGACCTGGTCTTAAAAAGGCAATATCTTTTGGGGATACTTTTGCTTCTATTAATAATTGATCTTCTATAGGAACAATTTCTATCAAATCCATTCCAGGCTGAATAACACCGCCTTCAGTGTTAACATTTAATGTTTTAATTGTGCCTGAAACAGGGGAACGAATCGATGTTCTATTCACTTTATCTTTTAAATTTACTTGTTTTTCTTTTAATTGTGCCAATTGCGCTTCGACTTTAGTTAATAACTCTTGAGTTTCTTTTTGAAATTCACTCACTAAAGTTTGTCGTTTACTGATACTTTCAGTTAAAGCGGTTCTACTTCTAGGTAAAGCTAGTTCTGCTTCTTCCTTTTGTTGTTTTAATTCATTGATCTGACGTTTTAATTTAAGAAACTCAACAGGGGAAATAACTCCTTTTTCAGCAAGAGGTTCTGTTAGATTAAGCTCTTCTATACCAAGTTGATAGCTAGTTTGAACATGTCTTATACGAGATTTTAATGATTCAACTTCTTGCTCTTTTTGTTGTATTTGGTTGGCCATTACATTTAATTGCTTTTTAAAATTACTTATATTTGCATTAAAGCTGGCTACTTCAGTTCGATAAATATCTGAAAATTTTGTTTGCTCTTCTAGTGAAATATTAAATGATTGTGGAATAATTTTAATTTGCTGTTTCCATAACCTGGCACTAATATTTTTTGACCATTTCACACTTGCAAGCTCTGCTTTCAAACGAACAGAGCGGCGTTGCAACTGCATAACCTCCTGTTCTTTTTCACGAAAGTCAGCTAAAAATCGTGTATCATCAATTCTTAGTAGTTCTTCACCTTTAATTACTTCTTGCCCTTCTTTGATAAATATTTTAGATAAAATTCCCCCTTCGAGATTTTGCACAACTTGAATTTGAGAAGAAGGTATGACTTTACCTGAACCAACAGTTACTTCATCAAGTGCGGCAAAATATGCCCAAATTAAAACACTGAAACAAAAACCAGCAATAACATATAACAAGTTACGGGACCTATTGGGTGATGTGAGTAAAATGGCAGCATTAATATCGTCAATAAAACTTGTATCTATTTCTTTTAGGTAATTGTCTTTCATTATAATGCCGCCTTAATTTTACCTGACTTTAAGGCTTCTAACACTTTATCTCTAGGACCATCGGCAACTAACCGGCCTCGTTCCATCACTAAAATACGATCAACTAGATCTAACATATTTGCTTTATGCGTGATCAAAATAAAAGTTTTATCCTGAATAATGCTATTTATATTCTTTTTTATCTCAGATTCTGAAAAGTTATCCATACTGCTTGTTGGCTCATCAAGCACCAACATAGGTGGATTAAATAAAAGTGCTCTAGCTAATGCAACAGCTTGGCGTTGACCACCTGATAAATAACTACCTCGCTCTCCTACTTGTCTATCTAAGCCTTCAGGATCGATATCTGTAAATCGAGTTACCCCTGTAAGCTCCGCAGCTCTCATAATTAGAGAATCATCAACATGCGGTACACCTAAAGTAATATTATCGCGAATAGAGCCAAAGAATAATGTGCTATCTTGTGCTAAACACCCTATTTTCTGTCGTAAATCTGCAGGGCTAATTTGCTTTATATCTATACCATCAATTCTAATCGCACCTTCTACAGGTTGATAAAAGTTAACTAATAGCTTTTCTATCGATGTTTTACCCGCACCGATCCGTCCGATAATCGCAACTCTTTCACCACTCTTAATATTAAAGCTCACATCATTTAGTGCCTTAATTTGTGCTCCCGGATAAGAAAAGCTGACTTTTTCAAATTTTATTTCACCATCAAAATGCCCACGGTGTAAATATCTATCCATATTTTCACCGGGAAGTTTCATTATTTCATCTAGTGTATTCAATGCTGAATGTGCCTGATTATATCTTGTGATCAGTAACGCAACTTGAGAAAAAGGTGACATAGAACGGCCCGTTAGCATTACTGAAGCTATCATTGCTCCCATACTAATATTGCCCTCTTTAATTTGATATACGCCAAAAATAACAACAAATACATTCGCTATCTGAGCCACTAAACTATTTACACTACCAACTGAAGTCGCATATTTTTTTACTTTTATATTCCAGTTAGCTATGTGCCCTACGAGTTGCTCCCACTTTGACTGAAATTGGCTTTCTGAACCTGTTAGTTTTATGGTTTCAATACCTTGTAAAGACTCAATTAAATGGGCATTTTTTTGCACTGAAAATCGACTGCCCTGATCAACTTCATACTTGATTTTCTTTTTTATCCATAAAGAAAAGACGAGCATGATGGTGATGCCTGTCAATGGGACCCAAACAATTGGCCCTGCAACAATTGCTATAATAATTAAGAAAATTAAAGAAAATGGTACATCTAAAAGTGCAGATACTGTCGCTGAAGTAATAAAATCTCTTATTGATTCAAACTCTTGAATTTGTTTAGCAAACGCACCTACTGATGGAGGTCTATTACTCATATCTAAACTAAGTGTTTTCTCAAATAACTTTGAAGATAAAAGTAGATCTGATTTCTTTGCCGCGGTCTCAAGTAAATGAGCTTTAATTTCTTTTAAAATAAAATCAAAAATTAAGATTATTAGCATACCGAAAGCGAGTACCCAGAGGGTATCAAGCGCTTGATTTGGCACAACGCGATCATAAACGTTCATTACAAATAGAGGGGAACTAACAGCAAATAAATTAACAAAAAATGCAGCTAATAATACATCTTTATAAATCGGCGTTGAAAGTTTTAGTGTACTCCAAAACCAATGTCCATGATTTGTTTTTAGCGTTTGCTTTGACCTTTCATCAAAACGATAGCGTTTACGAATATAAAAACAATAACCTGAATATTCACCCTCTATTTGCTCTCGCTCTATAAGATCATGACTAGATGGTAATTCGGGCCATACAATTTCTAACTTATTTTCTTTATAAGATAACAATACACAAGCTCTACCATCCTTTAGCATAAGTATGCAAGGAAGCATTAAAGACGGTAATTTTTTTAACTCTTTTTTCTTAAGCTTAGTTTCCATGCCCGCACGTAAAGCAGCTCTAGGCATTAATTTAGGTGATAATTTACCATCTTCTAATGGTAACCCTGAGCTCATAGCTTCCGCTGAAAATGGTTTACCATAAAACTTGCTTAAAAATACTAAACAACCTAATAAAGGATCTTGCTCTTGGTTATTTAGCTCTAATGATTGCTCTAAACTGTCTTTTTCATTGATCATATAATTTTTCTTCTAGGTAGCACTCTTTATCCTTAAAGAGCGATACATTACTACAAACTAATAAGATTTATAAACTTATCACTAATAAGATAATAATTTAATCATGTGACAATTTATTATCATCAACCAATTTCTGTATTAACTCAAAATCATTATACTCTGAGGTCTCTATTACTTCTGATTTTTTAGCTGAGCCAATATCTATTTTAGATTCTGATAATTCAGTTTCAGTATTTAAGTCATCAATAAATAGGTTTAAATAAGTATCTAATGATTGCGATTCTTCACTGAATTCATTTACTAAGTCATACATATTTAACTCATTTTCAAATGAAGATTCTTTTGGGTTTAAATCAAAATACTGTGTTTTTATTTCACTATTTGGGTTTATCATCAATTCATCATCAGATTGATATTGAATAGTATCACTTAAGTCTTCGTTTTGAACTCTCGCGATAGACTCATCGTTATCAAAACTGAATAATAAACTCTGTGATTCTTCATTAATCTGAACTGTATTTAACTCTGAACTTGAGAATCTAGAATCAGCATTATTATAGTATGAATTTTCAGAATTATTATGGTGTCTACTATCTCTTGCTTCATCTTCATAATCTCTTCTTCTTGAAGAACGAGAAGATGTATTATCAACAACAAGTTGGCCTTGATCTAACAATGCTTGAATAATATCTGTATCATTAGTACCCGTTGCTCCCATATCCACATCTTGAAGTCTTATTGTTAAGTCAACTGTACCATCTTTATTAGAATCAATAAAAATCCAAGTATCTCCATCTACTGTAGAGAAGTTTAAATAGTTGTTTAAGCTATTAGCATTTGCTCTCTCACCTTCCAATATATCACTTAAATCAATAATATCTTGAGAAGTAAAATCTAAAATCGTATCTGTACTTCTATCAGCTGAGTCCGCACCAAATTTGAATGTATCACTTCCTGAACCACCAACTAAAATATCATTACCTGCACCACCATCTAAAATATCATTACCAGCTTCGCCCATTATAGCATCATTACCCGCAAGACCATTTAAGGTGTCATTTGCTGTGCCGCCATATAATACATCAGTAGCACTTGTACCTTGCGTATGATCTGGAAATGCGACGTTAATTGTAAATTGAGCTGAAGAGGTATCACCATCACCATCTGTCATCGTAGCGGTAAATGTTTCTATGTAATCTTCACCATCATTTGATAATGCAGTAGCTTCATAAGAATATTCATTATTATTAAAATCAATGGTTAATTTACCACCCAATAGAGTGTTAACTATTAGAATACCATTTATTGCATTTGCAATCGTGTATGTTTGCCCATCAATAGTAACGGAAGTAAAACTGCCACCGTCAGCACCAATTATGCTGCCATTTGATAATAATCCATCAAATATATGGCCTATTGTTTCAACAACAATTGTACTTAATAAATGTTCTTTTAAATCATCAGCCGAATATACTAAAGTAACAGCAGTATCTACACCATTTGCATACGCTGCAATGCTCAAATATTCTGTAGGTACATTCCCCATGCCAATAGCATAAGATTCACTAATGTTATTTGCATTAATAAATGCTTCCCAGTCATCTTCAAAAGCAAGCGCTTCAGATTTATTAGTAGCGCTCCAAGGTGCACCGTCAGATATGAAATAAGAATATGTCTTACCGCCATTTTGAGGTGCAGAGAAGTTATTAATAACGCTATTTAGACCAAGTACATAATCAGTCCCGCCAATTGCAGTCGTATTTACTACGTTATCTAACCAGGCTTTTGCATCTGCTAAATTAATCCAACCATTTGAATGTGCGTTTGTGGCACCATTATGTGTACTACTAAAGCTAACTAATTGCACATTTACAGCACCTAAATCATCATATGCTGTTAGTAGTTGTTTAATTGCTTGAATCGCAACTTCCATACGGGTACGACTATCACTATTACTCATGTCATAAGCCATACTTCCTGAAGCATCTAATATTATGATGACATTGGTAATTTGCTCTTCAAATACAATGAATTGCGTATCTCCTACAGTACTAGGTGCATCATCAACAATTGTAATGTCAAAACTTGTAGAGCTTTTGAGTCCTTGAGTATTTTCGACAACTAAATCTATTGTTTCTTTGATATCAATATTATTAGTGTGATTTTGTGCTGACGAAAGTTTATAAGTGTAACTGAGCTCTCCAGTTACTGAGTTATAATCTGTTAAAGTAAATATTCCTTTATCAGTTGTTATAGTAATGTCGGTAGAAGATAAAGACTCTAATTGTGTTAAAGTAACACTCTGTCCTTCAATTTCTATTGAAGATATATCGCTACTAACTCCCTGAATAATAAAGCTTCCACTTGTAAACTCAGTTCCACTATTCTCAGCGCCATCAACTAAGCCATGTTCATAAACAATTTCATCTTCTACCGAGGAAATTGTTGGTGCTTGTGTTCCTGATACTAATGGGATAATAACAGCAACGGTTTGAGAGAAAATAGCAGTTGAATTATTACTGCTTTCAGTAGACTTAGCGGTCACAGTTACATCAAAGTTACTTTGCGCTTGTTGAGTTATTAAGGTTATTGAACCATTAAAATCTTTACCACTTACTGTAAGAGACCAGGTACCATCCGTATTTTTAGTTGCCCCTGCGACACTAACACCATCAGGGATCCCAGATAACGTGATGGAAAGCGTTTCGCTACCATCTCTATCTATTAAGCTAGAATCAATATTGAGTTCATATTTAAATGCACTATTGGTTTCCATATTTCCGTTTGATAGATCTACTGATAAACTTGTATCTGAGAAAATAAGCGTTTCAATATTATATAAATGGTCACCAGCATCTAAATGATTAGAATTGGTAGAGTCGGTATCAATTCCTCGCTTATCAATAATTAGCAAATAAGCTGCGTTTCCGTGGTCATCAGGATATCTATATTCAATGATGTAATCGCTAAATTTACCAGTAAATATAGCAACATCATTTCCGGCTCCACCATACATTGAATCATTACCAGCACCACCATCAAAGATATCATCGCCAGCATAACCATGCATTGCATCTGCGCCTCCAAGACCAATCAAATAATCATTGCTTGTATTGTTAACACCATTGAAAAGATGATCATTGATATCAGAACCAGTAACTGTGCCATCAATAGCAATCCCTAATGAAGTAGCCAGGTCATTGAAATCAATTGGCGTGCCGGTACTAGAAGAAGCAACTTGTACAGGATCACTAATTGAAATAGTTAAATCTGGCTTATCCGCTATTGCTTCTATATTGATAGTTGTCGTGTAAGTATCTGTACTCCAGTTTGTACCATCTGAAACACTAAAAGTGAAACTGCCATTTGTATCAGTATGCTGTGTTGGAACAAAAATTAATTTACCTGCCGTAATATCTGCAGCTGACACTTCAAAATTAGCTGCTGTAACTTCGACCCCATCTAAGAAAAACTTACCGTTAGTAGGTAAAGATTCGATTCTAATAGATGATAATGCCGTATTTTCAGGATCTAAATAATCACCGAAATCTGTTAATAGTAATGCATAACCTAGGTTAGTATTATTTAAGTCTTCTTTTAAGTTAATTGTGTCGTTTGTTGATAATGGTTCATCATTTATGGCTGTGATTGCTAAGCTTAACGTCGAGCTATCTGTGGTT
>NZ_NQMR01000081.1 GCF_002276045.1 Pseudoalteromonas sp. NBT06-2
ACATCATCATAGTTGGTATAAGCATGTTGTATGATTTTTCGATAGGTGGGTCATACGATAAAAAAGAGAGAGTGAGCTAAATTTAATTCACTCCTACCCTTTTTATTGCTTGCAGTTATCTACATGGTAACAAACTCTTCTGATCCAGTAGGGTGAATGGCTACTACTGAGTCAAAATCGGCTTTGGTTGCGCCCATTTTCATGGCTACAGTAAAACCTTGTATCATTTCATCTACTGAGAATCCAATGCCATGTAAGCCTATTACTTTTTCATCATCGCCCACACAGACTAATTTCATTTTACATTCTTGACGGTGTTGAGTAACGGCTGTATACATAGCTGCAAAGCCAGAAGTGTACACTTTTACGTTTTCAGCACCATATAGCTCAATAGCTTGTGATTCTGTTAAGCCAATAGTGCCAATAGGTGGGTGACTAAATACAACTGTCGGGATTAAGTCATAATCCATTTTTGCATCAGGTAGCTCAGGGTTAAATAAGCGCTCTGATAATAAGCGACCTGCTTTTACAGCAACAGGAGTCAGTTCAACACCGCCTTCCATAATGTCACCTACAGCATAAATGTTGGGAGCTGTGGTATTTTGGTATTCGTCTACTTTTACAAAACCACGTTCATTCAAAGTAACATCGGTTGCTTCGATGTTGATTTTATCTGTGCTTGGTTCACGACCGATTGCCCAAATTAATGTATCAACATTATGCTTATCACCGTTTTCTAGGTGAAGGGTAATGCTGCCATCATCTTCTTTTGTTACTTTAGAAGGGGTAGCATTTGTATGAAGTGTAGGGCCTTCTTTAGCCATGATATCTGTTAATGTTTCAACGATAAGCGGCTCAAAAGTACGTAAAGGCGAATGTTTACGTACAAATAAATGGGTTTCGCTACCTAAGCCTTGTAAAACACCCGCTAGTTCTACTGCAATATAACCGGCACCAATAACAGCTACGCGTTTTGGTTGTTCATTTAGTTCAAAAAATCCATTTGAATCAATGCCGAGTTCGGCACCTGGAATATTTGGTATGCTAGGGCGACCACCCACAGCGATTAAAATATGATCTGCAGTATAAAGTTCGCCGTTTACTTCAACGGTTTTATTATCAACAAATTTAGCAAACCCTTTGATCACATTAACGCCATTGCTAGCTAAGTATTTATCATAACCTTTATGAATGCGGCCAATATAGGCTTCTCTACTTTCAACTAATTTTGACCAGTTAAAATCTTTTATTTCAACATCAAAGCCATAATCAGGTGCATAGAGTTCTATTGCATCTCTTACTTGAGAGCCATGCCACATTACTTTTTTAGGCACACAACCAACATTTACACAGGTGCCGCCCATATGCTCAGCTTCAATCAGTGCAACTTTAGCGCCTCGCATTGCTGCACGATTTGCTGATGCGATACCACCGCTACCACCACCAATAGCGATATAATCAAAATGTTGTGCCATGTTAATTCCTTAATCGAAAATAATATTTGTTTGCGTTTAGTTCAAATTACGCAATTTCAATATATAAGATATGGTTATTATGGATTATCTTTCAAGTTAATAGCTTGTAATTTATTTCGATTGCCCCAATCTATTTTTATAATGACAAAGAATTAAAAAGAAATTATATGATAAATAACCCGCTAATTGGTCTTGAAGGACTTCCACCATTTTCAGAAATTAAACCTGAACATATCGTGCCTGCATTAAAAAAAGGTATTGAAGCTTGCAGAAAAAAAATTGATGAAGTATTAGAAAATAAAACTTTTACCTGGAATAACTTTATAGCGCCACTTGAAGTGGTTGATGATCAATTATCTCGTTTATGGTCTCCTGTTTCTCATATGCATTCAGTTGTTAACTCAGAAGAGCTAAGAGAAGCGTATGATGAGTGTTTACCGCTTATTTCTGAATACTCAACTTATGTTGGTCAACATCAAGGTTTATATAAAGCATATCAAGCGATTAAAGAATCTGAAGAATTTACAGCTTTGTCAGTAGCTCAACAAAAAGTAATCACAAATACTTTGCGTGATTTTAAACTATCAGGTATTTCTTTAAGTGAAGAGAAACAAAAGCGTTATGCAGTAATTAGTGCAAAGTTATCTGAGCTAGCTGCTAAGTTTGGTAACAATGTAATGGATGCGACTCGCGCTTGGCAAAAACATATTACTGATAAAAGCTTATTAGCGGGTTTACCAGAGTCAGCTATTGCGTTAGCAGAGCAAACAGCACAAAACAAAGAATTAGAAGGATGGCTATTTACGCTAGATTTTCCATCTTATTTACCAGTGATGACTTATGCCGATAATCAAGCATTACGCAAAGAAACGTATACTGCTTTTGCAACACGTGCGTCAGAGCAAGGACCTGATCATGGTAAGTTTGATAATTCACAAGTGATGGCTGAAGAATTAGCGCTACGTCATGAGCTAGCACAGTTACTTGATTTTAATAATTTCGCTGAGCATTCACTTGCTACTAAAATGGCACAAACAACTGACCAAGTTTTTAGTTTTTTACATGATTTAGCTAAACAATCAAAAGGCCAAGCATTAGAAGAACTTGCTGAACTTGAAGCCTTTGCAAAAGATAAACATGATATAGATAAACTTAATGCATGGGATTTATCTTATTACGCAGAAAAACTAAAACAAGAAAAGTATGCAATATCAGATGAAGTTTTACGTCCATATTTCCCTGAAAATCGAGTGTTATCAGGGTTGTTTACAACAGTAAAGCGTTTATTCTCAATTGATGTGATAGAAGTGAAAGGCATAGATACATGGCATAAAGATGTGCGCTTCTTTGAAATATTCGATGAAAAAGGTGACAAACGCGGTTCATTTTATTTAGACCTTTATGCTCGAGAGCATAAACGTGGTGGTGCCTGGATGGACGACTGTATGGGTCGTAAACCTAGGCTTGATGGTTCTATTCAATTACCTGTAGCATATTTAGTATGTAATTTTAATCGCCCTGTTGGCGATAAACCTGCATTATTTACCCATAACGAAGTGACAACTTTGTTCCATGAGTTTGGCCATGGTATACATCATATGCTTACTCAAGTTGAAGCTGGCTCTGTTGCTGGTATTAATGGTGTTGCTTGGGATGCAGTTGAGTTACCAAGTCAATTCTTAGAAAACTGGTGTTATGAAGAAGAGGCGCTAACCTTTATTTCAGGTCATTACGAAACTAATGAAGCATTACCTAAAGGTTTATTAGATAAACTTTTAGCAGCAAAAAATTTCCAATCAGCCATGGTGATGTTACGCCAGATAGAGTTTTCGTTATTTGATTTTCATATTCATGCTGATTATGATCCACAAAAAACATGTCAAATTCAAACAATCTTAAATAAAGTTCGTACAGAAACCTCTGTAATTAAAGCACCTGAATTTAATCGTTTTCAACATGGTTTTAGCCATATTTTTGCTGGTGGGTATAGTGCAGGATATTATTCTTATAAATGGGCTGAAGTATTGTCTGCCGATGCATTTTCTCTTTTTGAAGAAGAAGGGGTTTTTAATGTTCAAATAGGCAAATCATTTATGGAGAATATACTAGAGATGGGTGGCTCTAAAGAACCTATGGAGTTATTTAAAGCATTTAGAGGGCGAGAGCCTAAAGTTGACGCTTTGTTAAGGCATAGCGGAATTAGCACTTAAAAATAAGTAAATTGTAACAAGCACCTTAGGGTGCTTTTTTATTGCCATCAATTAAATAAATAGCATTGATATTGACTTTAATAAATTAGCAATTTAATTAAAGACAACTATGCTTTTTATACTTCTTTAAAAAATGGTATGCGTTGCAACAAGGGAATTTATGTATGTCAAAGATAATACTGGCAATTGATGACGATAAATTTATTCACCTTATAATAGAAGAAACACTTAAAGACTTTTGTAAAGTGATACATGCAAGTAACGGTGAAGAAGGGATCCGAAGTGCAGTAAAAAATAATCCAGATATTATATTGTTAGATGTAGAAATGCCAGGAATGAATGGCTATGAAGTATGCGAGTTATTAAAAAGAGATTCATCTACCTCAGATATACCTGTAATGTTTTTATCTGGTAAAGGGGCGTTATCTGAGCGTGTGAAAGGTTATAATTCCGGCGGTAATGACTATATAGTTAAACCTTTTGAAGTTGAGGAATTACAAGCCCGTATTGATGTTTTATATAAATATAGAAAAAACTCAGATTCATTAAAAGGAGATATTGAACAAGCACAAACTACCGCTGAAATAGCCATGACTGATTCTGGGGATATGGGTAGAGTGATGCGATATGTTGGCCAAACTTACCATACACATAATTTAAAGGCCTTAACTGAGTATTTTATGGAATTTTTTACACCACTTAACTTGCATGTTGTCGTTGTATATCGGTATCTAGGTGAAAGTAAAATTTTTAGTAATCAAGGTGCTGTATGTCCATTAGAACAAGAGTTATTTGAGAGGTGTGTTGATGGTGAGCGATTTATTGATTTTGGCGCCAGAACCATCATTAACTATCCAAACGTTTCTATTCTGATAAAAAATATGCCTTTATCTGATGCCGCATTATATGGGCGGTACAAAGATTTATTTCCTCATATTTTAGAGGCAACCAATGCGAAAGTACAAGCGATGGAAGTTAACGATCTTGTGTTAGAACAAGCAAATGAAATAACTGATACTTTTGCGCTTGTTGATCGTACTTTAAGAAATCAAATAGAAGCTCTTTATAAGCATACAGAACTATCGGTTAAACAGGTGGATGCACTTTATAATAACTTGACTAATACAATTTCGAATTTAGGGTTAGAAACAGAACAAGAAGCGTATGTATTAAATTCAATTGAAAATACTGTGAGAGAGTTAGAAAAGAATTTAGATATCAATAATGCTATCAGAACTGCTTTTGATGATGTGCTCGATTACATGGCACATATTATGGAGCAAAGAGCGTCTTTATTAGAGCGGTTAACTAAAGAGCAAGTTAATTCAGTAGCTAATGAAATAACATCACAAATTGATGTTGAATTATTTTAAAATAGGTAACGTAGTTAACTATTTAAAACTATGTTGTTTGAAAAAATCATGTTGGTATAATTCTATCCTCATTTGTAATGGGATTTCCACTTGATTATTCAAAGCAATTTAAACGATAAAAAGCAATATTTAACTTTTTTAGAAGAGCAATTTAATTTAAATAAATGGTTCGACCCTCAAAGTGACTTTTCTTTAGTTTATGATGAGCTAGGTTTGTCTCTATTAAAAACAGATGAAAAAAATCTAGGTGCAATTAGAGTTGATTTTGTAACAGGCGCTGCTGCACACAGACGAAAGTTTGGTGGTGGCAAAGGCCAAGCGATAGCTAAAGCAATTGGCTTGAATAAAGGTGCAACACCTAGTGTATTAGATGGCACAGCAGGTCTTGGAAGAGATGGTTTTGTTTTAGCTTCACTGGGTTGTAAAGTAACTTTATTTGAGCGTCATCCTGTTGTAGCCGCTTTACTGTACGATGGTCTGCAAAGATCTTACCAAGATGCTGAAATAGGCACTTGGATGCAAAAAAATATGCAAATGATTTTTGGCAGTAGTCATGACCTTCTACCATCTACCGTTCTAAAACCCGATGTAGTTTATTTAGACCCTATGTTTCCTCACCGCGAAAAATCGGCATTAGTAAAAAAAGAAATGCGTGTTTTTCAATCACTTGTTGGCTCTGATTTAGATGCCGATAACTTATTACCTGACGCTTTACTATTGGCAACAAAAAGAGTGGTTGTTAAACGACCTGATTATGCGCCATTTTTAAATGATAAAAAGCCTTCAATGAAAATAGAAACTAAGAAAAATCGTTTTGATGTTTACGTTTTAGCTGCAATGACATCAAATAATAAAATATAAATGACCCATCATATTGATAAGTAATTTCCCTGCTTGTCATGTTATTGTCATGGAAATAACATGAAGACGTCATGTTTCGGTCATACTCTTGCGTACAAATAATACACGGAGTATGAATTATGCGAGTTTCTTCTTTTACACGTCTATTAGCAATTTTATTATCAAGCGCAAGTTTAATATTAGCGATTACTTTATTTTGGGCTAGTAATATTTTTATTACGCTAGAAAAACAGGAAGATGATTATAATCAGCTGAAAAATAATATTTTAGTCTCATTTTCAGCTAATATCGAGGATTATCTCAGCACTGGAGATAGCTTAGCATTAAATAAATCAGGCCAGTTAATTGTTGATTTACAAAAAAATCAGATTAAAGTTCTTCCTAGTGATATTCAAGATCAATTAAATATAAAATTAGATTTACTTATGCAAGGTATTAATGGGAAATATCGTGCTTTAGGAAAGTTATCTGGCAATGAAAATGCTTTGTTGGATAATGCTATTCGTCAAATGTCTGGTTCAGCTATTTCACTCATTCATTACGCACAAAAAGCAAAAGACGATCAAGAATGGATTACTTCTCAATATACGGTAAAAGGGAGTGACTATTTAAATCAAGTTTTGCTGTTATCTCAATTTACTTACTCTCTTTCTACTAATTACACTCAAGAAAAAGAGAATCAAATTAATAAATATTTATTCCAATTAAATCAACTTGCACAAGAGATAAGCCAAATTCCAAATTTAGGTTTATTTGAACAAATTGATGAGGATGAATTTTTATTAACAGATGATGAGCCAGAAGATTTAGCTGAAGAAATTAAATCAGACTTAATTAGTTGGCCAAAACGTTATCCAAAAGAATTAAATAATACCATTAGCCAATCAAAAGAAAGGTTAGTAGGTGTTGCGCAACTGCGAAAAGAAATATCTGACTTAATTGCCATTGTGCTGGATGCAGAAATGGAGCTAGGAGAGCTTCAAGATGGTATAAAAAAAAATATATTAATCGTTTTTTGTATTAGTATTGGTTGTTTATTTATTCTTGCTGGCGTTGTTTATTGTGCACAATTAAAGCAAGTTTTAAAGCCGCTAACATCTTTGCGTGATGCATTTAAAGATCTTATAGAAAGCAATGATTTAAGAGCAATTGATAATTTAGTAAAACATACTGAAGTGGGGGAAATAGCAAATTACTTTAATTTATTGATTCAAAGGCAGCGTGAACAAGATAATGCCAAAGCAAAAATGTTGAATGTGATAAATGAATTTATGCAAGAGATGAGTCATAACTTAGAAAATATAACAGGGCACTCAAATCAAACAACAACGCGTGTAGATGAAAATGAATTTTTATTAAATGATATTAAAAAAATTGGTGAACAAGTTAGTTCGGTTAATGTACAAGTTGAAGGTAATGCACAAAGTACGTTTATTGCAATGGATAAAAGCTTAGATTATTCTCAATCAATGCTAAATGCGAGTTCTTTAACACAACAAAGAGTTGAGCAAGGTTTAACAAGCTTAAATGAGCTTTTAAAAGGTGTCGCTGATGTCTATAAAGTTGTTGATGTGATTCAAACCATAGCAGAGCAAACAAATTTATTAGCATTAAATGCAGCGATTGAATCTGCTCGAGCTGGAGCGCATGGCCGCGGATTTGCTGTTGTGGCAGATGAAGTTAGAAAGCTTGCTCAGCAAACTCAATGCTCTTTAAGTGATATCAAAGCTCAATTAGATTTATTAACCAAAAGTTCAGATCAAGTTTCAGTTCAGATCACTGCATTATCAGATGACTCTCAGTTGCAAACGAATAATGCAGAACAACTAAAAGTGAACTCAGAGCAGGTCGCTAAAAATGCACAGGATGCCAGTCAAGTGGCAATGCAAGCGCGAGAGTTTGCGCAAGCACAGCATAGCTTACTCGAAAACTTCTCTCATTCAATGGCTCAAATGAAACAACAAGTTGGCGAATCAGATAAACTGGTTGGTCATATCTATGAAAGCTTACAAGAACAAATGCAAAGTGTACGAACTAGCTTAGGTTTGTGTTAGCTTAGAGATATTATTTTATAAATTAAGGATATTAGTATGATACAAGTTGGCGACTTACTACCTAACGTTACATTTAACTTATTAACAGATCATGGAATGACGACTCCTAACACTGCAGATTTATTTGCAGATAAAAAAGTGGCTTTATTTGCAGTGCCAGGGGCTTTTACACCAACATGCTCTGAATCTCATTTACCGGGATTTATTACTTTGGCGGATCAGCTTTTTACAAAAGGTGTTGATAGCATTATTTGTTTATCTGTCAATGATGCATTTGTAATGAAAGCTTGGGGTGCCAGCCAAAATGCAGAGCATATCGTTATGCTGGCTGATGGTGATGCTGCTTTTACTAAAGCGATAGGACTTGATAAAGAAACAGGTGTATTTGGTGGTACGCGTTCTAAGCGTTACGCTATGATAGTGGATAATGGTGTGGTTACGCATTTAAATATTGAAGCTGAAAAGCAATTTAAAGTGAGTAAAGCTGAAGTAATGTATGAATTATTATAAAATAAAGAATAAAACGGCTGTTAAATTAGCAGCCGTATTTTAATATAAAACTATTACTAAGGTTTATATTGAGCGTCTAAAGTAACACCATTGAATGTTCTGTAAGCATTTAAGCTTAAATGCCAAGTTCCAGCCTGTGGATTAGAGAAAGTACAAGTTTCAGCATTACCATTTTTGTATGGACGACAATCATAACTGCTTGTAGTTGCTCGGCTACCAAATTTAACAAATAAATCAGCATCACCAGAACCACCAGAAGATGTCACTGTAAGTGAAGCCATACCAGCGGGCACATCAAGCGTATAATGCGCCCAGTTTCCTGCAGCCGCAGCAATATCATTTACAGTGCCACCACCAGCTTGAGGACTACCGCCAGTGCTACCTCCCGTGATATCAGCTTTTAAGCTCACACCAGAGTATGCGCTATAACCTTTGAGCATTACATGATAAGTTCCCGCTGTTGGGTTATCAATAGAACAAGTTTCAACATTACCACCTTCATATGGACGACAATCATAAGTTGATGAAGTTGGTTTAGCACCAGCACGAACATATAAGTCTGCATCACCAGAACCTCCGCTCATAGCGAAAGTTATATTAGTCGCACCACTTGGAACTTCAATTGTATAGAATATTTCACTTATTTGAGCACCAGAAAGTCCAGTTTTAGCTTCGCCATCAATAAGTACATTATCACCTGTAGGAGGAGTAGTACCCGCCCCGGCAGCAGCAACGGCAGCAGCTGCATCTACGATACCTGTACCACAGTTTGAACAAGTTGCAGGGAAGCTACGCGTCGTTGTTTTTAAAATACTTTCAATTTCATCAGGTGTTGCATTTGGTTTTACTTGTTTGATTAATGCTGCTACACCTGCAACATGAGGGGCTGCCATTGAAGTCCCTTGACTATAGTGATAGCTATCCGATGAAGGACCATTTGAACCTGAATTATGAGTTGATAATACCCCTTCAGAGTCATTAGCAAAACTTTGTGCGCCACCAGGAGCTGCAACATCAATTGTAGTACCATAGTTAGAATAATATGCTCTACCACCATTTCTACCAACGGCTGCAACATTTACAATGCCAGAACAGTTACCAGGATTGTAGTTTGCTGAATTATCATTTGAGTTACCAGCAGCAATAACAATCACGGCACCATTTGCACGTGCTGTATTAATTGCTGATTGAGTTACTGAGCTACAAGAACCTTCCCCACCTAAGCTCATATTAATAACATCAGCAGGGTTTGTATTGGTAGGTAAGCCTGAAACTGCACCGCCTGATGCCCAAATGATACCGTCAGCAATATCAGATGTTGAACCACCACATTTACCAAGTACACGTACAGGGACGATTTTTGCATTGTATGCCACACCAGCAACACCTTCGCCATTATTAGTGACTGCTGCGATTGTGCCGGCAACATGTGTACCATGCCAGCTTGAATTAGAAGCGTCATTAGTACCACATTCATTTTTTGTTACTGCATCACCAGTATCACGTGCATCAGCGTCACGACCACCACCATCGTTTGCAGCTGATACATTCGATATCATATCGTAACCAGGTAATAGGTTTGCATTTAAATCAGCATGTGGACGATAACCAGTGTCTAGTACCGCTACTGTTACGCCTGAGCCTGTAGCACTATCCCAAGCTGTTGGTAAGTTAAGGCCGCCATTGCTTTCGAAGTAGTGCCATTGGCTGCTGTATTGTGGATCATTCGGCGTTGCAAATGGTTTTAACATTTGATCTATTTCAATAAATTCAACTTGACCTGATTCAATCATTTCGTGCATATAGCTTTGTGTTTCAGAGGCCGTCATTTTTCTATTTACACGAACAACGTGATGATCTTGGATTGCCATAGAGCGTACATATTGTGTTTTAACCGCTTTGTTTGACTTGAAACCTTGAACAAAATTCTGTGCTTTTTTATTATTTGATACTGTTTGATCGCTCATTACTACTAAGTTATTTTTATACTTAATGATAAATTGGGTAGTATCGATTGCTTGGCTGGCAAGCTTTACTTTAGTTTGACTAAGGTTTAAATCAGTTGCATTTACATTTGCAGCTAATACAGCTGGAATAGCAATTGCGAGTAGTCTTTTATTAAAGCCATTATTCATTTTATATTTACCTTAATTATTGTTTTATATTCAACTATGATCAAAAAGTGATCATATTGAGAGGGGGGATGTAAATTAAATGTAACCAAAATGATAGTTTTTTTGTTGTAAAGGGTACAAAAAGTTATATATAGACTTTTAAATGGATAGACGTTTTTATATCTTGATGTAATATTGGATGCTATGTTGATTTTTACTTTTAATTACAGAACAATAGCAACTTATATTTTTTAGGAGTATTTTTATGTTAGCACCCGCTATGGTTGAAAAATTGAACGAACAAATAAATTTAGAGTTTTATTCTTCAAATTTATATTTGCAAATGAGTGCTTGGTGTGAAGATAAAGGCTTTGAAGGCGCAGCTGAATTTTTACGTAAGCATGCTAGTGAAGAAATGGAACATATGAACCGCTTGTTTACTTATGTTAGTGAGACTGGTTCCGTTCCTGTTCTAGGTTCAATTGAGGCGCCACCACATGAATTTAACTCTTTAGTTGATATCTTTATGGCTACTTATGAGCATGAATGTTTAATTACTAAACGTATTAATGAATTAACCCATGTAGCATTTACAGCACATGATTATTCGACTTTTAACTTTTTACAATGGTATGTTGCTGAGCAACATGAAGAAGAAAAGTTATTTAACGGCATTATAGATAAAATTAAGCTTGTTGGTGAAGACGGTAAAGCATTATTTTGGATTGATAAAGACTTAGCTGAATTAGCTAAAACAGATGCTACATCAATCATGGCCCCTGGAGCCTAATAAATCCACTACGCAGTGTCCTTTAAAAGAACTGCGTAGCATCATTTTTATGCGAATATTTTTTCAAGTGGTGGAACGACTTGTTTTTTACGGCTTAATACGCCATCTAACCATACTTTATTGTCGGTTGTAGCTGCAAAAGCTGATTCTATTTGAGATAAATCATCGCTAACAACTAATAGCTCAGAACCTTCTTTCATTATGTCTGTTAATAATAAAATTATGCTATGCTGGCCTTCTTCTTGCTTTAATTTTGCAATATCAGCTTCTAAATCAGGTTTCATTTCATCAAAAATAGCTAAGTCGATTACTTCTAATTGACCAATGCCAATTTTAGTACCATTCATATTAAAGTTTTTGAAATCTCGCATGACTAAATCACGCATAGGTGTATTTAATACTGCTGATTTAACTTTAAACATATCCATACCTAATTCTTTATAATCTTCAATACCAGCAATTTCAGCGAGTATTTCAACACAACGAATATCAGCTGTAGTACAAGTTGGAGATTTAAAAATCACAGTATCGCTTAAAATTGCGCACATCATCATACCGGCGATATCTTTAGGGATTTCAACATTGTGGAAATCATACATCATTTTGATAACAGTGTTACTACAACCAACTGGACGGATCCAACATTCAAGTGGTGTATCAGATGTTAAATCACCTAATTTATGGTGATCTACGATCCCTAAAATTGTGGCTTCAGCGATATCATCAGGTGCTAATGCAATATCTGAATGATCGACAATGTAAAGGCTTTCACCTGCATAGCTCATTTTAAGCAAAGGTGCCTCAAATCCAAATTTGTCTAAAATAAATTGTGTTTCAGGAGAAGGCTCTCCTAAACGTGCCGGAATGGCTTCTTCACCAATTTGGTTTTTTAAATATGCTAGAGCGATTGCTCCAACAATTGAATCTGAATCAGGTACTTTGTGTCCGACTACATAATAAGCTGGCATAAATTAGGCTCCATATAAATTTGGCGCTATTCTAACAAAACTAAAATTATATTGTAATTGTAGCTTGCAAGGTCAAACATGAAGTTTTATGAATTTGTAGTGATATTGATGGCTCATCTGCTTAATTGGTATTAATTAAATATTTGAATGAAAAAAATTCAGTGAGTAATGAGTAAAATATATTCATAGTTCTGCGTGCAGAGATTGTGATTTGATTGATACTGGCTTAAAATACGCCGCTTAAAATTGATGATTATCCTTTCGGAGAAACAATGAGCACTTATAAAGTTTTAGACGTTAATGATGATTTACCTATTCGTACACTCGGTGATGTTCACAGTGGTAAAGTTCGTTCTGTTTACTGGTTAACGCCAGAAGATAGTGCTCGTTTAATCGAAGATAAATCTTACGGTATTCCTACTGATACGCCTTTAGCTATTATGATTATTTCAGATCGTATTTCTGCTTTTGATTGTATTTGGCAAGGTGAGAATGGCTTAAATGGTGTGCCAGGTAAAGGTATTGCGCTAAATAGCGTCGCCGCACATTGGTTTCAAATGTTTGATAAGGCCGGTCTTGCAGGTAATCATATTGTTGATATTCCACATCCTTATATCTGGATTGTGCGCAAAGCTAAACCTGTTATGGTTGAGGCTATAGCTCGCCAATATATTACTGGTAGTATGTGGCGTGACTATGCTAAAGGTGAAAGAAATTTCTGTGGAAATCAATTGCTTGAAGGTTTAGAGTCAAATCAGAAATTAGACAAAGTGTTAATCACACCTTCAACAAAAGGTATCATTACTGGTGTTGCCGAAATACCTGAAGTTGATGATGTAAATATCACGCGTAAAAATATTGAAGATAACTTAGATGTTTTTAATTTCAAATCAGTAGATGATGTCTCTCAATATGAGAAGTTATTAACCGAAGGTTTTAAATTAATTTCTGATGAACTTGCGAAATTAGATCAAGTATTTGTTGATACTAAATTTGAATTTGGTTACGTATCTGAAATCGACGGCTCTGAAAATCTAATTTACATTGATGAAGTCGGTACGCCGGATTCTTCGCGTATCTGGGATGGTCCAGCTTTTCGTGATGGTAAAGTGATTGAGAACTCTAAAGAAGGTTTCCGCCAGTTACTAATTAATACAGTGCCTGATAGCGATATTTTATTAAATAAAGATCGTATGGATGAACGCTTTGATTTGGCTAAAGGCTACAAGTTACCACTCGATGTGATGATGAGTATATCTGATACTTACACAGGTATCGCATCTAAGATCATAGGTAAAGAGATTGTGATCCCTGATGATCCTAGAGCCGAAGTGATTGAGTTATTAGATAAAGAATATGGTTTAATTGTTAAACAAGCCTAGGGACTGTTGATCTTTCGAGATTACTTTTGCAGCAATTGTTGGGCATTTATACAAGGCAGAGGCTTTGTCATGTGGTTGTTCCACATAAAAAGGCGATAACGCAGTAAAAATGCCCAACAAACGCTGTCCGAAGGATTCGGCTAAAAGCATTTTATTCTTTGTGGAGTCGCATTTACTTAGAATGACTAGGCTACACACTACTCGCCGCGACTAAAATGCTTTTGTCTCGAACAAAATTTAACCCTGAAAGATCAACAGCGCCTAGAGCACCGATCAGTTTAAAATATAGTCACCAGCGAGAGCCAAAATTTTCGTAGACTAGGTAAATTTTTGTAGGTCTAGTTATTCTCCATCAAGAAAATTTAACGCAGTATACGGAAATTTTAGCCTCGCCCGCAGGGAATGGCCAAAAATCACACATGCTACGTTGTATCAGCTCGAAATAGCCCACTATTCCATTCACTAATACGCCTTGCTTGTGTGATTTTTGAACCATTCTGGTGTTCATATTTTAAACTAATCGGTGCTCTAGTATCTAAGCTTAATTTTAGTCAGTGACTTAAATTCAAGAGGAAACTTAAGGCTTAATATCGGTTGAGGTTGGCGATGACCCCGTAGTAGTGAGTCAAGCTTGGTCTATAAGAGCCTGTAAAGATGTGGAGGATAAAACCTCCTACTTATCAGCAATATATTCTCTACTCTGGGTGAGCAAGTGCATTTAATTCCCTATTTAATAATTCATCATCGCCAACATTTAGCTCAATTAAGCGTTTTAAATGAGTTGCACTGTCTATATCTATTTGTTCACATAGCAAACCAAGGTAATCATCTTTTTCGTGAACAACAGTGGTATTCATGGTGAGCTTAATCTCACTTTGTTCGAGTTGGAAAGTCAACAAAACAGATTTCACTTCTTGGCTATTCCAGTCTTCAGGTTTTTTTACTAAGGCCCCCTTCAAAGATAAATCAATGAGTAGAGTTGACCAAACCTTATCCATATTTGAAAGGTGTGCAGGGGTTGAAAATATAATTCGCGTAAAATGACGTCTATTTTGCATAATGAAAACTCATAAATTGATTAATATAAATTGAAAGATAAATTCAATTTATCAATGGGTTGAAATTACTATCAAATAGATAGTTCAATTAATACCTTAAGAATAGTCTGTTTTATCATGACTTGATAGTCAATATCATGACTTTAAGCAATCAAGTTAATTTATTTATGCCTTCACTGATCCCCTCTAATGTTAAAGGGAACATTCTATTTTTCATGAGATCTTTAATCATGTTGATTGAATGATAATAACCCCAATGTTCTTGTGGTTGAGGGTTCAGCCAAATCGCTTTTTCAAAGTGATTGATGATTTGATTTATCCACACAGATCCAGGCTCTTTATTCCAATGCTCTACACTGCCACCAGGATAAGAAATTTCATAAGGGCCCATCGTTGCATCGCCAACAAATATGACTTTGTAATCTTGGCCAAAACGATTAATGAGTTCTAATGTACTTAATGTTTCTTGGTGTCTGCGATTGTTATCTTGCCAAACATGTTCATATAGACAATTGTGAAAATAGAAGAACTCCAAATATTTAAATTCATTATGGGCTGCACTGAATAGCTCTTCACAAGTTTGAATATAATCATCCATTGAGCCGCCAACATCAAAGAACATAAGCACTTTAACGGCATTGTGGCGCTCTGGTTGCATTTTAACGTCTAACATGCCACCTTGTGCTGCAGTTGCATTGATAGTTGCATTGAGATCTAATTCATCACTGGCTCCAGCTCTTGCAAACTTTCTCAATTTTTTGAGGGCTAACTTCATGGTACGAGTGTTTATTTGTGCATTTGAATCAAAGTTTTTAAACTCTCTTTTATCCCATACTTTTACTGCTTGCCTATTTCGATTGGCATCTTGGCCGATTCTTATCCCCTCGGGGTTATAGCCGTAAGCACCAAAAGGTGAGGTACCGCCTGTGCCGACCCATTTATTACCGCCAGCGTGGCGTTTTTGCTGTTCTTCGAGTCGCTCTTTCAAGGTTTTCATTAATTCATCAAGACCCCCCATAGCCTTAATTTTATGCTTTTCTGCTTCGGTTAAGTGTTTCTCAAACTCTTTTCGTAACCAATCGGCTGGCAGTTCATTTTGTTGTTTGAGTTGCTCAAATATATCTATATTTTCAATGCCCTCAAAATAGTGGGCAAAGGCTTTATCAAACTTATCAAATTGAGTTTCATCTTTTACCATAATGGTTCGAGCTAAAAAATAAAAAGCATCAATATCGGCAAATACAGCACCTTTTTCTAAAGCGCGTATCAAATCTAATAATTCACGCATACTTACAGCAAGGCGGTATTTTTTTAAAGTAAGAAAAAACTCAATTAGCATAATATTAACTCTTTTGGATTATCTTCTGCTCATAAAAGCAAGCTTTTCTAATAATGTAATATCTTGTTCATTTTTAAGGAGTGCGCCAAACATTGGCATTAAACCGCCTTTATTCGTTTTATCTTGCAGTGCTTCAGGTGAGATATCTTCTGCAAGCAGTAATTTAAGCCAATCAAGTAGTTCACTGGTTGAAGGTTTCTTTTTAAGGCCATTTACTTCTCGTAAATTAAAAAAAGCTTCAAGTGCCGCAGTGACTAAATTTTGTTTTATATCTGGATGATGTACATCTATGATTTGTTGCATTTCAGTTGTAGTTGGAAAGTTAATATAATGGAAGAAACAACGACGTAAAAAAGCATCTGGAAGTTCTTTTTCGTTATTTGAGGTGATAATTACAATAGGTCTTTGTTTGGCGACAATGCGCTCTTGAGTTTCATAAACATGAAATTCCATTTTATCTAATTCAAGTAATAAATCATTTGGAAATTCGATATCCGCTTTGTCTATTTCATCAATTAATAAAACGGGGCGTTTTGTTGCATCAAAGGCTTGCCACAATTTCCCTTTAACGATGTAATTACCTATATCATTTACTTTTTCATCACCTAATTGACTATCTCTTAAGCGAGATACTGCATCATATTCATATAATCCTTGCTGTGCTTTAGTGGTGGATTTTATATGCCACTGAATCAAATTTGTTCCTAAAGCTGCCGCTAGTTCTTCGGCTAACATGGTTTTCCCTGTACCGGGTTCACCTTTTATTAATAAAGGTTTTTCTAACAGGATAGCCGCATTAACGGCAAGTTTTAAAGATTTACTAGCTATATAGTTTTGAGTGCCATTAAATTGCATGGTCAGTACCTTAAAGTGGTCAGATGAGGTAATCATCCCATATTTTTTGTTTTTTGTTGATAACTTTTTATGTGGTGCATTGGAATATTTATACCCATTACACCTAAGAATGTGCGATTTCAGCGAGAATTAAACAGGATTTAGGTAAGGCATTAATTGAAGATAATGGTTGTTCCCTTATCAAAATTAATAACGCACATAAATCCTGTTTAAACTCGTCGAGGCGTCGCTTCTGAGCAAACCCGCTTCATTGTTGCGTTGGTTCCACAGGTGCCTATATTCCTGCATAAATACGCCTTGAATTGAGCTCGCTCAGAGAGCTCTGAAACATGCATTTTGAAGTAGTATGGGTATAGAATGTGTTTTTAATATTTACAGATAAAAGGTAGGTTACTTGTAAATATTTAGGTCTAAATTTAAACTAAAAGTTAGAAATTTCCTAGAAAGCTAGTCCAAAAATCAACACCATGAAGTCTCTTAAATACAAGATCAAAATCTTCAATAGAGTCTTCTGTTACATCTTTTATTAACGACTCTGAGTTTGAAATGATAGAAGTTGTTTCATGATGACTAGTTGCAACGAGAGTTTTTGTTTTTACATCAATCAATTTAGCCATAATATCAGCTTCAGCGTAACTACTTCTAGTCATAGGCTTTGAATTTATGTTGGCAATGAGTATTCTTTTGGCATTTATTTTTTTGCAAGTGTAAATAGTGCTTTATTTTTACCATTTTCATATGCTTCTATTAATTTATGATCTTTAAGTAACATCATAATTAAGCTTGGTGGAATGACTTCTATTTGTGAGCTTGTAGCGAAGTGATGTTCAAATTTCACTTCAGAAATATGTGCCTTTTCACCATTAAATGGCGCAATAATTACTTTTGGCCACTTTAAGTTTTGATAACGATCGTTAAATTGAATATTGGTACAGCCAATAATAGTCAAGCCCAGTAAAGCAAGAAGAACATTCTTCATTATAATTCCATGTAAATTAATGATTAATAAATTGTAGTGTATTACATCACATATTTTTGTTGTGTTAAATATATTACTTTATGTATTTTTAGCATAAAATTAACAGAGTTAAAAAAGTAAAACCAGTTGGTTAATCGTTTCAATAAACATACGGGCAACGAAATTATTATTATTTTTTCTGACTAATAATCGGTATACTAGATAAGTTTGTTATTTCTTTATTAAGCATATATTCAATGAACTATATTTCGTTAAATGATTACAAAAAAGCATGGGTTTTTCGTCATAAAGACTTACCTATAGAGTCTGATGATTTTCTTAAAATTAAACCTATGAGTGAAGCCCGTTCTGCAAATCTTTGGGCGAGTTTTATTAGTAATGAAAATGATCACCCTGATTTTTTTAAACCTTCTGATTGGCCTGGCAATGATAATAATTGGTCTCAAAGTATTGAGTGGGAAAAACTATGGGATCAAGATGAAGAGCATCTTCCTGAAGAGTTGATTGAACATTTAAATTGGGATAATAATACCGTTATTTATTTTTGTATTAGCCGCCGTGATGTTATTGAAACCAGTTGGAGTATTTTTAAGAGATATTGGAAAAACTTTTTATTTATGAGTGATGGCAGTATTGTGATAGGAAAAAAACGTAAAGAAGCAGCTCAATTTTTAGAAAATGGTCAAGTAAAGCTTGGTATTAAACCTTAAGCTAAGTTGTTGTTTATTTAGACTCTGATAAAACGTTCTTTTTTTAGGCTATTATGATATAACTAAATACTAACAAAAGCTTGGGGTTAGCTCATTGTCAGAACAGCTTAAATTGCAATCAGATTTACTAGCTAAAGGCAAAAATCATTTAGCCTATATTGAACTATGCAATGCGTTTTATGCTAGAGAAGTAATACGGTTAAGTCGAGAATCAGATCAAAGTAAACTTAGAAGATTGTTAGCAAGCTTGCCCTATTATATAGAACGTGTATCTGTGCATATTTTACAAGGGAATAGTCCCTTACAACTTGATGGGCAAAATGGATGCTGGATAGCAAAGCAAAGTATAAAGTTCCCAAGCCTTGATAAAGAGAAAAATAGGCGATTTTATACACAAAAGTCATTTCCTGGTTTTATTTTACCTTTAGCTGTACTTAATGAAGGTGAACTAGTCATTAAAATAGATTGCTTAGATCAAGTTTATAAAGATAAAATTCATTGTAATGAACATGGTTGGTTTGATTTTTCAGGCCAAGCATTAGATAAGCAAACAGCATATATTATGAAGCCAACAAAATTAGTTATGACAGCCGCTTGTTGTGGTCATAGATGGCACCAAGGAAAAAGAGCAATGCCACGTTTATTATCTTTGAGGGAAATGTTATTAGCTGCGCGGATTAACTGGCATAACTTTAATAAACCACTTACTTAGGTTAGCCCCTAAATAATCGGAGAACCCGTAATGAGGCTATTTCAAATAGGGTTACTGTGCTTATTTCTTCTTTTGCAATATAAACTATGGTTTGAGCATAATGGTGTAAAAGATTATACCCGCTTACAAATTGCAGTTACGAAACATCAAAAACTGAATGAGGAGCTGACAAAACGTAATAAATTGTTAGAAGCAGATATAAAGGACTTAAAAACGGGTTTAGAGGGAGTTGAAGAACGTGCACGAAATGAGCTCGGTTTAATTAAACCAGGAGAAACTTTTTTTCGTTTGTTACCAAATAAAAAGACTTATAAAGAATAAAATGACTAAAAAAGCTAACTTGAATATCGCTGCAATTGTGCCTGCTGCTGGTATTGGCAGTAGAATGCAGAGTAATTTACCTAAACAATACTTAGTAATTAATCAAAGAACGGTATTAGAGCACACTTTAGATAAACTTACCCAAATTCAAAGTATCAATCAAATTAGTATTGCTATTAGCTCGGATGATTTATTTTATAATCAACTTAATATAAATGACGCTAAAATTAAAACGGTTATAGGTGGGAGCACTAGAGCTCTTTCTGTATTAAATGCACTTGATAATTTAAAAAAAAATAATAAAAATCAAATTGATTGGGTATTAGTTCATGATGCGGCTAGGCCATTAGTTTCCCCTAATGATATTAATAAACTAATTGATATGGCTGTTTTACACCAAAAAGGGGGGATTTTAGCTTCAAAAGTTAAAGATACCATCAAAAAAGCTAATAGCGCACAGCAAGTTGAGCATGTATTAGAAACTGTTCCAAGAGCTGCATTATGGCAAGCGATGACGCCCCAAATATTCAAATTTGATCAGTTACATCAAGCATTATCAGATGCGCTTGCAAAAAATATAGAAGTTACTGATGAAGCATCTGCTATGGAATGGGCTGGATTTGACGTAATCTTGATACCTGGTCGTTCTGACAATATCAAAATAACCACACCTGAAGATTTGCAGTTAGCGAGTTTTTATTTATCACAAACAAATAATATATTGGAGTAAAAATGCTACGCATAGGCCATGGTTTTGATGTACATAAATTTGGTGGTAAAGGACCTTTAACAATTGCTGGTGTCAAAATTGACTATACACAAGGCTTTATAGCTCATTCAGATGGTGATGTTGCGATTCATGCCTTATGTGATGCTATTCTAGGTGCACTTGCATTAGGTGACATAGGTAAGCATTTTCCAGATACCGCCAGCGAATATGAAAATATAGATAGTAGGATCTTATTACGCCATGTTGTAGGTTTAGTTAAAAATAAAGGTTATGGCTTAGGTAATACAGATATTACTATTGTTGCACAAGCGCCAAAAATGTTACCTCATATTGAGAATATGCGATCAATTTTAGCTGCTGATTTAAATGCAGAAATATCTCAAGTTAATGTAAAAGCGACAACAACAGAGCGATTAGGGTTTGAAGGACGTAAAGAAGGTATTTCAAGTCATGCCGTGGTAATTTTACAAAAACTAAACACTGATAAAGAGTTAAGTAATCGATAATGAGAGATTTAAATTTTAATGACCTAAATTATTTATATGGTAAGCCTTTAGCGCAAGCTGATTTTAAACAAGAAGTAGAAGACTTTATTGTTGATGAAGTACTGGGTTTTGAACTTACTGGAGAAGGTGAGCATGTTTGTCTTAAAATTGTGAAAAAAGGTGAAAATACTCAGTTTATAGTTAAAAAGCTGGCTGAGTTTGCACAAACTTCGCCAAAAAACGTCAGTTATGCAGGTCTAAAAGACAGACATGGTGTGTGTAGTCAGTGGTTTAGTGTTCCTGTGCCTATTAAAAGAGACATAGACTTCACCAAGCTTAATAGTGACAACCTATTTGTATTAACACAAAAGCGGCATAGCCGAAAACTCAAAATAGGTTGTCATAAAGGTAACAAGTTCACAATTAGATTAAGAAATGTCACAGATCCATTAGATGTTTTATGTCGTATTAATGCGGTTAGAAGTGGTGTACCTAACTATTTTGGAGCTCAAAGATTTGGTCATGGTGGTCATAATTTAGATATGGCAAAACGTATGTTTTCTGGTGAAAAGATCAGAGATCGAAAATTAAGAGGTTTAATTATTTCTGCAGCTCGCTCATTCGTATTTAATCAAATTGTCGATCTTAGAGTAACAGCTCATGGATTAGCAAAAACACTACCGCAAGAAGTATTTATGCTCAGCGGCAGCAATGCTTATTTCAAAGAAAATATTAATACTGAAACAATCGATCGTTTGGCAAGCGAAGATATTTGTTTATCAGCACCTTTAATTGGATTTGGTGATAAAGGTTTAACAGATCTAGAATTAATATGGCTTGAAGATTATAAAGAGTGGCGAGAAGGTTTAATTGAACTGGGTTTAAAAACAGAAAGGAGAATCTTGAAGCTTATACCTAAAGGTTTGACTGTTACTCAAGAAAATGAAACAGATTTAGTATTGGAGTTTGAGCTTAATAAAGGGTGTTATGCAACGGCTGTATTACGTGAGTTAGCTATTTGTACGGATACATCTTTAAAAAAAAATATTGAAAAGGAAGTGTAATGAAAATTTTGTTAAGTAATGATGATGGCGTACATGCAAAAGGTATTCTTTCTTTATACCAAGCATTATCAAAAATTGCAGATGTGACCGTTGTAGCACCTGATAGAAACTGTAGTGGGGCAAGCAATTCATTAACCTTAATGAATCCACTAAGAGCTACAATTTTAGATAATGGCTTTATTTCAGTCAATGGTACACCTACAGACTGCGTTCATTTAGCACTAAATGAACTGTTAGATCATACGCCAGACTTAGTTGTTGCAGGTATCAATAATGGTGCTAATTTAGGAGATGATACCTTGTATTCAGGTACCGTTGCTGCGGCAACCGAAGGACGTTATATGGGATTACCTGCTATAGCAGTATCTTTGTGTTCTAAAAAAGAAGAAAATTACGATACAGCAGCATCTATAACAGTTGATTTGATCTCTGAATTGGCATCGCATCCGTTACCTAATGATCAAATAATAAATATCAATGTGCCCGATATTCCTTTGTCACAATTGAAGGGGCTAAAAGTAGCAAGATTAGGTTCTAGGCATAAAGCTGAAACCATGAGCAAACAAAAAGATCCTTGGGGCAGAGAAATATATTGGTATGGCACTTTAGGTGGGGAATTAGATGCTGGAGAAGGTACCGACTTTTTTGCTGTAAACCAAGGTTACGCATCAATTACACCTTTAAATGTGGATATGACAGCTAAAAACAGTCTGAAAGTAATGAAGGGATGGATAAATAAAATGGAGCTTGAAGGTGTTGAAGAATAATTACCCGGAACAAAACCGTAACGCCCATGCTTTAGCACAAAAGCTATATGAAGAGGGGATTAATCATCAAGCGGTATTGGATGCGATAGCTTCGATACCAAGACATGATTTTATTGATACAGTACTAACTCATAAAGCTTATGAGAATACGGCATTACCTATCGGATTAGGTCAGACGATATCTCAACCTTATATCGTAGCTAAAATGACACAAATCTTATTAGAGCAAGGTGTTAAGGCTAAAGTGCTTGAAATTGGCACTGGTTCTGGCTATCAAAGTGCGATTTTAGCAAAAGTATTTAATGAAGTTTATTCAGTTGAACGTATTAAATCTTTGCAATGGCAGGCTAAGCGTCGGCTACAAAATTTAGATATTTATAATGTGAAAATGAAGCATGGTGATGGTTGGCTTGGCTGGAAAAATAAAGCACCTTTTGATGGTATAATTGTGACCGCAGCAGCATCAGAAGTACCAACAGAGCTGCTTTATCAGTTAATTGATAATGGCATTTTAGTTGCACCTATTGGGGAGAGTGAGCAAAAACTGGTGATGTTTAAGCGACAAGGTGATCGCTTTATACAGCAAGCCTTAGAAGCTGTCAGGTTTGTTCCTTTAATTCCAGGTGATCTCGCTTAACAACGATAGGTTTTTTTGTTATTCCATAAATTTATCTAATAGGAAATGATTCTTACTTTATGATGCGCATAATACATATTATTTTTATCAATTATTTATGCCTATCGATTGTTGGTTGTAGTCAAAGAGTAACGCCTGCGCCTGTTTCTAGCCTTTCTTCAGGTCATACCAGTTTGCAACAAAAAATTAAAATAAAGGGTGGTAGTTATATTGTGAAGAAAGGGGAGACACTTTATGCTATTTCTTTTAGAGCAAATAAAGATTTTAGAGATCTCGCTAAGATCAACGGAATCTCTAAGCCTTACAAGATTTACCCTGGACAAAAGCTCAGGCTAAATGCTTTGTTAAATATAAAGAAAAAGGCACATCATCTCCCTGAAAAACCAGTTTTATCTACAAGTTATAAACAGAAAAATAACAACATGTCAAAGAAAGATCTTGTACAGCCAAAAAAAGCGGAGTATGTTGAAAAACAAGCTAATAATTTATCAAAAACAAAAAACACACAATATGCTAAAAAAGTTGTATGGCAATGGCCTGCAAAAGGTAAGGTAATTAGACGTTTTTCGAATAAAGATAATGGTTTTAAGGGTATTTTGATTGCTAATAAACGCAATACGTCAATAAAAGCAGCATCTCATGGTACTGTTGTATACGCTGGAAGTGCTTTAAAAGGATATGGGCAATTAATCATAGTAAAACATAACGATGATTATCTAAGTGCATACGCTCATAATAAACGTTTATTAGTTATGGAAAAACAAGAAGTAAAAGCTGGGCAATTAATAGCAGAGATGGGTAGTAGTGATGCCAAAATGACAGGGTTAAGATTTGAGATCCGTTATAGAGGTAAGTCAGTGAATCCTGTGAAATACTTGCCATAGCATTAGTTTAATGTGTTATACGTATATATTTCACTGCTTAGGAGAATGCTTATGGGTGATACAGCTGAAACTATTAAGGATATAACTATGGCCGTCAAAATGAATGATGTAATTGGTAAAGAACCAAATGATTCAATTCTTGAAAAAGTTGAGCAAGAAGAAACTAAAGAACAGAGCACATCGAAAGCTGAAGTTGTTAAAAATTTAGATGCTACTCAACTTTATTTAGGTGAAATTGGCTTTTCCCCTTTATTGTCAGCACAAGAAGAAGTTTATTTTTCACGTAAAGCCTTGAAAGGCTGTGAAGCCTCAAGAAAACGTATGATTGAAAGTAATCTTCGTTTAGTGGTTAAAATTGCGCGTCGTTATAATAATCGAGGTTTAGCATTATTAGATCTTATTGAAGAAGGAAATTTGGGTTTGATCCGCGCAGTGGAAAAATTTGATCCAGAACGTGGTTTTAGGTTTTCCACTTATGCGACATGGTGGATAAGGCAAACCATTGAACGTGCAATAATGAATCAAACCCGTACCATTAGATTACCCATTCACGTTGTAAAAGAATTAAATGTTTATTTAAGAACAGCTAGAGAATTAACGCAATCTTTAGATCATGAACCCACAGCAGAAGAAATAGCTGCGAAACTTGACCGCCCGGTTGAAAGCGTTAATAAAATGCTTCGTTTGAATGAAAGAATAGGCTCCGTTGATACACCAATAGGTGGGGACTCAGATAAAGTTTTATTGGATATTCTTGCTGATGAGAAAAGTGGTGGTCCAGATACTCGTATTCAAGAAGATGATATTAAAGATAATATTATTCACTGGTTAGAAGAATTAAACTCTAAACAAAGAGAAGTTTTAGCGCGTCGATTTGGCTTATTAGGTTATGAGCCATCAACCTTAGAAGATGTAGGTAAAGAGATTGGTTTAACACGTGAACGCGTTCGACAAATTCAAGTTGAAGCATTAAGACGATTAAAAGAAGTATTAAGTCACCAAGGTTTAAATATAGAGTCTTTATTTCAACAATAATTCATGTGACATTTAAACAGCTTAATAAATGTCACTGCATAAA
Source organism: Pseudoalteromonas sp. NBT06-2 (assembly GCF_002276045.1). Classification (GTDB taxonomy): domain Bacteria; phylum Pseudomonadota; class Gammaproteobacteria; order Enterobacterales; family Alteromonadaceae; genus Pseudoalteromonas. The sequence continues at coordinate 25,357 of NZ_NQMR01000081.1, forward strand.
CTAAAAAGGTTTACTTATTTAAGTAAACCTTTTTAGTTTGATTGCTTAATTATTTTAAATGAGATCTTTTAGTTTATACAATGTTTGTAGGGCTTCTCTGGGTGTCAAATTATCAAGATCTAATTCAGATAGTTCATCAATTGCAGGATGTGTTATTTCCACTATAGGCAATACTGTTTTATTAGAACCATTACTCGTAGGGAGCTCACTGACACTTAGATGATTTTCTAGCATATGTAGTTTATGTTTAGCTTGTCTTATAACTGGCTTTGGTACGCCAGCAAGTGAGGCTACTTGTAAACCAAAACTCTTACTTGCGGCCCCATCAAGCACTTTATGCATAAAAGCAATAGTATCATTATGCTCTACAGCATCTAAATGCACATTTGCAAGCTGTGGTAATTGTTCTGGTAGTTCAGTTAATTCAAAATAGTGAGTGGCAAATAAAGTTTTTGCTGAAATTTTATTTGCTAAATACTCTGCAGTTGCCCAAGCTAAAGATAAGCCATCATAGGTACTTGTACCACGTCCAATTTCATCCATTAAAACCAGAGAATGTTGAGTGGCATTATTTAGAATATTAGCAGTTTCTGTCATTTCAACCATAAATGTAGAGCGTCCTGAGGCTAAATCATCACTGGCACCAATGCGAGTGAAAATACGATCTACTAATCCTATTTTTGCAGAACTTGCTGGTACAAAACAGCCAATATGTGCCATCAATACAATCAAAGCTGTTTGGCGCATATAAGTTGATTTTCCTCCCATATTTGGGCCTGTAATTATCAACATTTTACGTTCTGGAGATAGTGAAATAGGGTTTGAGATAAATGGGTCTTTCATTACTTGCTCAACAACAGGGTGGCGACCTTGTTGAATATCAATTATTTGTTCATCAACCAATGTTGGTTTATGATAATTAAGCGTTTCAGCACGCTCGGCAAAGTTATTGAGTACATCAAGTTCACTTAATGCTGCAGACATGATTTGTAACTTTTCAAGATCCGGTGCGATTAGGTCAAATATTTCTTCATACAGTTTTTTCTCAAGGGCTAAGGCTTTACTTTGGCTACCAAGTACTTTGTCTTCATGTTCTTTTAGTTCAGGAATGATGTATCTTTCATTATTTTTAAGGGTTTGTCGCCTTACATATTCAACCGGAACTTGCTCTGAATATGCACGACTGACTTCAATATAAAAGCCATGAACACGGTTATAACCTATTTTTAATGTGGCAATTCCTGTACGTTCACGTTCTCTTTGCTCTAATTTTTCTAAAGTATCAGTAGCGCCTTGGCTTAATGCCCGCCACTCATCAAGTTCAGTATTATAGCCTTGTGCAATTACACCACCATCACGAATAAGCACGGGAGGATTATCAATAATTGCTTGTTCAAGTAGGGTTTGTAGATCAGGTAAAACAGGAGAACTTACTTTTATTTTTTGTAATCGTTTACTGCTAGTTTCAGATAAAAGCTGTTGTAATGGATGCAGCTCTTGTAAAGCATTTCTTAAACGGGATAAATCTCTTGGGCGTGCGGAGCGCAAAGCAAGCCTTGCAACAATACGTTCTATATCTGAAATGTTTCTAAGAGATTGATGAATATCTGGTGCTAGGCCGGTATCAATTAATTCGGATAAACTATTAAGACGATTATTAAGTGTTTTGTGGCATCGAGTTGGTGTATGGATCCAGCGTTTTAATAGACGTGATCCCATTGCTGTTGCTGTTTTATCGAGCACTTGAGCAAGTGTATTTTCTATTGAACCAGATAAATTTAAAGTGAGTTCTAAATTTTTTCTAGTTGCAGCATCTAATATTACATTAAGGTCATTTTTTTCTAAAGTAACAGCTCTGATATGTGGTAATGCAATTCTTTGCGTATCTTTTACATACTGCATTAAACAGCCCGCAGCGATTAACCCTGTTTTAGCTTGCTCAACGCCAAAGCCGATTAGATCTTTAGTTTCAAATTGTTGACATAAAAGCTTAGTCGCAGTGTCTAAATCAAACTCCCAAATAGGTCGCCTTCTACAGCCTTTAAATATTTCAATTAAATGAAATGATTTAAAGTTTTCAGGGTAAAGTAATTCAGCTGGTTGAATGCGTTGTAAACTCGAGTTTAGTGTTTCTTCATCATCAGCCTCTAAAATATTAAATTGCCCAGAGTTGATATCTAAGTAAGCAAGACCAAATTGACCATTATCATTTTGCCACACAGCACTGAGTAAATTGTCTTGCCTTTCTTGTAATAGTGCTTCATCTGAAATAGTACCGGGTGTCACAATGCGAACAACCTTTCTATCTACAGGTCCTTTGCTGGTGGCTGGATCACCCACTTGTTCACAAATAGCAACTGACTCACCCATTTGTACTAAGCGTGCTAAATAATTTTCAACCGCATGATAAGGAACACCTGCCATAGGGATAGGATCACCGCCTGCTTTTCCTCTATGAGTTTGTGATATATCGAGAAGTTGCGCAGCTCTTTTTGCATCATCAAAAAATAATTCATAAAAGTCACCCATGCGATAAAAAAGCAATATCTCTCGATGATCTTTTTTAATTCGCAAATATTGCTGCATCATAGGTGTTTGTTGGCTTATAGTATGGTCAGAAAAAAGATTGATTGACATAAAAATTATCTATTTAGGCTAAATATGGAATTACAACAAGATATTACAGATCTCGCAGCGCAGTTAGGACGTATTCTAACGGATAAATCACTTTGGATCACTACCGCAGAATCATGTACTGGAGGTGGTATTAGTTATGCATTAACAGATACTCCGGGAAGTTCCGCATATTTAGACCGCGCTTTTATAACTTATAGTAATAAAGCAAAAAATGAACTGTTGAATGTAAGTAAAAAAACCTTGCAAGATCATGGCGCTGTAAGCGAACAAACAGTAATTGAAATGGCACAAGGTGCTTGCAGGGTTACAGGTGCAAATATAGTAGTAACGGTTTCTGGTATCGCAGGACCTGGTGGCGCTACGAGTACAAAACCTGTAGGTACTGTATGGTTTTGTATTCGTTATCTAGATGAAAACTATACATATTGTGAAACATTCCCAGGTCGAAGGTCCGAAGTTAGAATGCAAGCTATTGTTTTTGCTTTAAAAAAATTAATAAAACATATAAATATATAAAATACTCTTGATACTGTGATTCTATACAGTATACTGAAGCCAATTAAGAATTGCCCTGTTATACCAAGTTGATTAAATTTATTCCTAACGCTCGCTGTATGGGAAATAACTTAATCAATTTGCTATTAAATCTTGGAGAATTAAATGAACGATAACAAGCAAAAAGCACTTAGTGCAGCAATGAGTCAAATAGAACGCCAATTCGGAAAAGGTTCAATTATGAAACTTGGCGATAGTAAAAGCATGGATGTTGAGACTATATCTACAGGTTCTCTTGCGTTAGATGTTGCTTTAGGTGTAGGTGGTTTACCTATGGGCCGTGTTGTTGAGATTTATGGACCTGAGTCTAGTGGTAAAACAACATTAACACTTGAAGTGATAGCTCAAGCTCAAAAAGCAGGTAAAACTTGTGCTTTTATTGATGCCGAGCATGCATTAGACCCTATCTATGCTCGTTCACTTGGCGTTGATACTAATGAGTTATTAATTTCTCAACCTGATACAGGGGAACAAGCTCTTGAAATTTGTGACATGCTAACTCGCTCAGGCGCAGTAGATTTAATCGTAGTTGATTCCGTTGCTGCATTAACACCTAAGGCTGAAATTGAAGGCGATATGGGTGATCATCATGTTGGTTTACAAGCACGCTTAATGTCACAAGCATTACGTAAAATCACTGGTAATTTGAAACAATCAAATACCATGATGATCTTCATTAACCAAATTCGTATGAAAATTGGTGTTATGTTTGGCAACCCTGAAACAACGACAGGTGGTAATGCGCTTAAATTCTACAGCTCAATTAGACTTGATATCAGACGTATTGGCGCAGTGAAAGATGGTGATGAAATTATTGGTAATGAAACACGCGTTAAAGTGGTTAAAAATAAAGTGGCATCACCTTTTAAACAGGCTGAATTCCAAATTACTTATGGTAAAGGCATAAATAGTCTAGGTGAACTAATTGATCTGGGTGTTAAGCACTCTATGGTTGAAAAAGCGGGATCTTGGTATAGCTATAATGGTAATAAAATAGGTCAAGGTAAAGCTAATGCTACTAAGTATCTCAGCGAACATCCTGAATCTGCAACTGAATTAGATACTAATCTAAGAAACTTATTATTAACGGGTGAGATAACTGTTGATGAAGAAAAATCGGATGTTAGTGAAAAAGCATAATAAATGATTGAATAAAGCTTTTTAAATATATAAAACGCAGCTTAGTCTGCGTTTTTTGTTGTTGTACAAATTCCGATAATTAAGTGACCACTCAGAATTTATGAGGTGTTACAATGCTAGGTATATCAGTGAATTCATGATTATTCACTTTAGAACTGACATAACAACGAAGTGTAAATTATCAAAAGCTCCTTTTAGCCTAATACCGATAAATTAAGAATTTAGTAAATCAGTTGACCGATCTTTTGAGTCGTTCACAATACTCTTTTTCACCTTGGTTTAATATTATTTTCCGTAAAAAATATTATGTTTGCTAGAAGCAAAATAATGAACTAATCCCACTCTTAAATATATTAATTTATCAAGATATTACCTATACCCAAGCCACTTGATAATGCTTGTTTCAGAATTTATTAGGTGAGTCAGCACAAGGCACATCATTTTAGGAATATTGCCTTTCAAACTGATGTAACGTAGTGATTACTTACCTGATAAATTCCCTACGGGCGGGTTTTAAATGGTCAACTACCGCGTTATTTATGTTGATAAGGGAATAACCATTACCTTCAATAAATGTCTTGTATTTGACCATTTAAACTCCCGCTGAAATCATGCATTTCCAAGTAGCTTAGGTATATATATTTTACAAATGCTATTTAGGTTAGATATATAGTGCCTTAAAGCACGTTAAAATTTAATTATCTCGTGATCGCTAAATAGTCTTGGCTGATCTGTTCCGCTGTTAGCATGTATGGGAAATTAGCAACATAGTTTTTATCAGGAGAAATTAAGAATATAGAACTTGAATGCTCTATGTCTAGGCTACCACTCTCGCTTTTTTTAATGCTATAACTTGCCCCTAAACTGCTAAAAAAATCACCTAGTTGTGCCTTTGTGGTGCTTAACCCAATAAAATCTTTATTGAAATACTCCATATAATCGTTGAGCTTTTCAATATTCTCGGGTGCAATATCGATACTTAAAAATGCGATTTTGGGTCTTTCATCGATAGGTATATTACTCAGGACGTTGTCAAGCTTTAGTAGTGTCATAGGGCAAATGTCAGGGCATTGCGTATAACCTAGTGCCAGCAAGGTCCAGTGATTTTTAAAGGCATCAGTTGATACCAATGATTCATCTGTTGAGACAAATTTAACAGACGCTAATGGCAACGATTTTGATAGAAAAAAACCATTAATGTTTAAATTTTTAACCGATGAAGAGGGTATAACTTTTGTATCGAAAAGATAATTTAGGCTTACTATCATAAACGTTGCTACGATTAACAAAATTAAAGCTAATCCTAAAAATATTGATCTGTTATTGGAGGTTTTCATAATTTATCCATTTTTTTACTAAAAAAGTAACTGTTAATTGATACCGAAAATGAACTAGCGACCATGGCACTGATAGCAATTAACGGCGAAATGTTGCCAAAAATCGCGACTGGAATGGCGATCATGTTGTACACAACTGCATAAACTAGATTGTATTTCATTAGTTTGTGATAGAGCTTCGCGAGGGGTAGCAGGGTTTTTAATGTTGTTAGATCATTGCTTAGCAGGCAAACCGTTGCGCTCATTTTTGTCAGTGCATTGGCACTTTTAGCCGCTACCCCAATATCGGCCTGCATTAATGCCAAGTTATCGTTCAGACCATCTCCAATAAAACCAACCACTTGCTGATTCTGCTGTCTGAGGGTAATTTGATTTTGTTTTTGTTCTGGGCTCATCGCGCTAAAAATGTTTTCACTGTTCAAACCCAACTGCTGAGCAACTTGTTGGCAAGTTGCTTGGTTATCACCACTTAGCATAGCGATATAAGGTATCTGTGCTGCTAAGTAGTCGATTGTCGGTTTAGCGCTGGTTTTCACACTGTCTTCAAATTTAAAAATGGCCACCAACTCATTGTTAATAACTAAGTAGCTTGCGGTATGCTCTTCGTTAGTGTTAATGATTATTTTTTGTTCTACAAACCATTTTTTTGACCCTAAGGCGACGTTCAAACTGGCATCATCATTGGTCCACTGCACGCCATATCCTAGCACTTCGTTGTAAGAGCCGAGCTTGCGCTCAGGCAAGATGTTCTCTGCTATATGCTGGCGAATTAAGTCGCTATAAATGTGGTTACTGTAATAAACACATTGATAAGCGTGTTGTAATACTTGCTCTAACGACCAGTCGGTATTCACTAGTTGAATAGTCATTAAAGTGGGTCGACCTTGAGTTAATGTACCTGTTTTGTCGAAATAAAATGCAGATAAATTACGGCCTTCGGCAAATGCGGCGTAGTTATTAATCACCAGTTTTTTCTTAATACTTTGTTGATTTAAAATCAATGATGCTAGCGGCGCGGCTATGGTTAAACTGCATGGACAAGCGATAACCAGCACACATAGCATGCGCTCGAAAGCTAATTGCAGATCAGAATAAACAGCGAATACGTAGATACCGGCAGTAAGTGCAGAGAAAAATATCAATTGCGACAACAACGAAGATAATTTATTAATTTTTGTACTGTTGCTTATTTGCTTCGCTTTGTTCATCAAAATTGTAGTCAGTTGATAATCAGTATTAGACTGTCCGGTAGCACATTTTGCACGTACCCTAATGGTTTGTCCTAAATTAACAAAACCAGCAGCTAATTCACTATGTTTTACATACTGAACAGGCGCTGATTCACCCGTGGTAATACTAATATCACACAGTGAAAATTCGGACAATAATTCACAATCAATAGGAACAACTTCTCCTAAATGAAGCACTAAAACATCACCCACTGAAATTGTATTTATAGCAATTTTTTTTAATTGTGCTGCGCTATTTTCATACAATACTGTTGAACTTTGGCTGAGTTCTATTTCTTCTTTTAGGCATTCCATTGCTTTGGCTTTGGTGTTTAAGTCTAAGGAGCGACCAAATAAATGCAATAGTATCAACATACAAGCGGTATCGAAGTAGACGATATCCATCTGCCACCACAAAAAATAGCAAGAAACGAAAAATGCTAACAATGCTGACGTTGATATTAACAAGTCTATATTAAATAGTAGGCTTTTAAGGGCATACCAAGCCATTTTATGGAAATGAAACCCGGCAGAAAACACTACAGGTATCGAAAAAATACCGGAAAATATATTTAGCAAATTTAGGACTTGTTGGCTTAGTTCATCTGGCTCGTGCAAATAGGTTACTATCGCACTTAACATCGACCACATGGAAAAAATAAAAGCAAAAAATAGTGTACTATAGGCTTGTTTTTTTTGTTGAACTAGCTGTTGTTGTCGAACATCAAGGCTTGCGTTGGTTACCTTATAACCAAGATTTTCAACGGTTTTTTCTATGATATCAAGAGCTGTAACATCTCCAATATAATCAATAATCATATAACTATAAGTAAAATTTACACTGACTGAATCAACCATTTTTACGGCTGCTATTTTGTACTCTAACGCCGCTGCACAGTTGCCACAAAATAATCCTTCAATCCAATAAATTGCTTTGGATATCTTCATCTGAGAGTGTTCAGGTGAACCAGCTTCAATTAGAGCAGCTGTTGAAGGGTTATTTAATGTGGCGGTCATTACTTAGGAGCTCCAACAAGCTCAACAAGCTGTACTTCATTAGTCCAAGATGATAATTGTTCACTATGTTTTACCAATGATGTTGCAACATCTTCAGCACTCACTTCTGTTGATTTATTGCTCCAAGCACCACGTATATAAGTAACTAAGGCCGCCAATTCAGCATTAGATAAAGATTGTCCAAATGCGGGCATTACGCCGTTATAGTCAGTACCCGCAACTGTTATTTTACCCATTAAACCTTTGGCAATAATTTGAACAGGTAATTCATAGTTAATAGTGGTTACCCATTTAGATGCGTCAAGTGGTGGGAAAACACTAGGCAGCCCTTTACCTGTTGATTGATGACATGCCGAACATTTTTCACTATAAATTGCTTTACCATCGATTTTTATAACAGACTTTTTAGCTACTGGGCTAGCAAGACTTTTAGCTATTGGTTCTACACTAGCAGTACTTTTAACTGCAGCTTGATTACTGGTTTGTGCATATTGCTTAATTTCATTGGTTTCTTCTACCGTATGACTAGTCCAAAAAATATAAGAAACTGCCCATAAGGTTAAACCTAGAATTAGCGCAGAAATCGAGTAGGGAATAGGATTATTAAGTTCTTGTGGATCGTTCTTTTCTCTTGATTGACTTTGCATAATTTACTCTCTTTGTTCTGAAGCGATTATTTGTTATTAAATGTCTTGACCTAAGGACGCTACCTAGTGCGTTACTTGGGTATTGGATGATTACGCTTAAGTGACTTCATGTAGTTAGTTAAATCAATAGCTTGTTGGTTAGCCACTATCGTTTTACCTATACTAAATTTCGGCGGCATAGTGATAACCGCATCACCTTTTTCTGCTTTTTCGACTTCTTTAAATAAGAATGGATACGCTGGCATAATGCTTTCAGGTACTACAGACCTTGGTTGATATAAGTGCATCAAATGCCAGGTATCACTCGGTTGCCTAACACCTATATTCATCAGATCAGGGCCAGTTCTCATCGTTCCCAACTGATGTGGTGTATCGTATTGATAGTCAGTGGAAACAGAAGGTCGTCCCCAGCCTCGTGCTTCATCAGTTGACCAGATAGAATCCCTTACTTGTTGGGTATGGCAATGCAAACAACCCAAGGATACATACATAGCTCTACCGCGTGTTTCTGAAGCGTTGTAAGGTTTTATATTTGGATCTGGCTTATTGTTTTTTGCTTGCATAGTCGGCATCATAACGATGATCACAAAAGCAAAAAGTACAATGGTTAATGCGCCAGACAGTATTGCGATAACTTTATTCATTTTTATGCTTCCTTAAGATTCAACGATGCCGACTGCTCATGAGCAGCTGTACGTTTTTTCATAATAAGAGCTAAGAAATGCAAAGCAAAAATGATGTGACTCACCGTCATCATGATGCCCGCAATACTACGTAATTCAAGGTACGGTATAGTCACTTTCATTGATTCGATAAAAGGTATGCTTGGATCAGCCAAGGCGAAACCTTGCTTAATGCCGGCAATAGTCAAGGCGACAAAATACAAACTAATGCCAAGTAGCGACAACCAAAAATGCCAAGAAATAAGTTTAGGATAAGGCCACTCTGACTGAGTAACTCGCGGTAAAACGAAATACATCGCACCAAACATGATCATGGTAAAGAACGCATACAAACCAAGGTGTGCATGTGCCACGGTGTAATGAGTGAAATGAACCAGATAGTTAACACTGCGAATCGCTTCAAAAGTACCCTGAACAGAGGCTCCAGCGTACATTGCAGCGCCAATCAACATAAACCTTAATGTTGGCGAGTACTTAACTACCGACCAGCGACCTTTAAGTATTGAATACATATTAATCAGAAATGCAGTAATGGGTATTAACATCATCACGCTTTGCACAATCGACATAGTTTGTAGCCACATTGGCACCGGACCACCCAATAAATGATGAATTCCGACTTGGCTATAGAAAAGTGCTAAGGCCCAAAAACCTATTAAAGAAAGGCGGTATGAATAAACCGACACCCCTAGTACTTTAGGGATAAAGTAGTACGCACACCCTACTGCGATTGGTGTAACCCAAAGCCCAAGAATATTATGACCAAACCACCAGTTAACAATTGCCTGTTCTGCTCCAGTGAATATCCCAGGTACATTGCCAATAAAAAATATTACTGGAAACCAAATTAATGCGGCGCTGAAGTACCAACCTGACACATATAAATGCTCAGTTTTTCGTTGGGCTAAGGTGAGAAATAATGGGACAGCAACCATAGCGCCAGCAAAAATGATGAGAATATCGGTGTGCCAAGGAACTTCTAAAAACTCCATGCCTTGGGTATGACCAGTGACAATTTGATAGGCACCAATAAGTAGGGCTATATTCCAAAGAATACAAGAACTGGCGGCATATCGTCCGCCAACTAATTCTGTTTTTAATAGCCTAGGTAGTAGCCATAACACCACTCCTACACCCGCCATAGCGCTCCAACCATAGACCACAGCATTAAGGTGAACAGGTCTGATACGACCAAAAGTCAATTCAATATTACTAACTAAAAGGTCGGGAAAGTGGAATTTAAGTGAAACAATAACCCCTGCAAAAGAACCGAGTATCAACCAAAATAGTGCTGAGGTTAGAAACATAACCACTGGCAATCTAGAAGACGTATCAATGGCTACTCGCTCATTAATTTCGTCCTCGCTACCCCTGTGATAGTTAACTGTCTCTACATTGGTATCGCTGCCGCGTGCTAATGGTAAAGGACCATCAATTGCTGGTTCTTCAGACTTACCGAGCTCGTGCTCACCAAAGATAATATTGCCATCGCCATGTAGTATCGATTTACCTTTATTACCCAAAGACCAGATAAAGGCGAATAATGCAGTAATTGATAAGACAAAACATAAAGCAATAAAAAATGCGATTGTAAAATCCATAAATTATCCCGTTGTTATTGAACATAATGTCATTTAAATAGTGCGGTATTTCACAACTCCATTAATATTTGCGCTTTAAAAGCTTATCTTTGGCAAAATTAATAGCATTGATTTTCAATCGATTAACGACAGCACGACACTGATATCTAGGATGAAAAACTAAAAGATATTTAAAATAACTTATCTTCTGCTTGCCTTTCATTTTAAAAGATGTAAATAATACACATGTTTAAAGATGTAAATAATATACATGTTTAAGGGTGTAAATGAAATGAATATTTAACCGAAATGAAAATATGTACTTTTAAAAGTTTATTAGGATGCATATTCAATTGTGCGCATGGGGGAGTAATTATGAAACATGAATTAATTTTATTTGTTTCAGTATTTTTTATAGCTGTTTTAACAGCTGTTTTTGTTTATGTATATTTTGCATCAAACAAACGAAGAGAATTCAAACCTGTCAAAGAAAAGCTTTACGGTTATCGACCGAAGTTATTTACTTTTTTAATTTTAATGGGTTTTGGTGTTGCAGTAGGAACTTTGTTTGAGTTTCCAATAGCGAAGCAGGCGGGTACCAAACCAGTAGAACAAAGCATAAAGGTGACAGGTTATCAGTGGTATTGGGTGTTAGATAAAACCGAAGTTTATGCCAATGAACCGGTTGAATTCATGATCAAGTCTGCTGATGTAAACCATGGCTTTGGTATCTATGACGAAGATTTAGTGATGCATACCCAAGGTCAAGCGATGCCTCAATACACTAACCGCTTAGTACATACCTTCAAAAAACCAGGTACTTACAAGCTATTGTGTTTAGAGTTTTGCGGCATTGCTCATCACAATATGGTCGCTGCATTAACTGTCTTACCAGCTAAGGAATAAATGATGAATTTACAAAAACTTAGTTTGCCAGAAACATCGACTAAATCTTCAAATACTCTTAGGTTATATGTTGTTACATCATTACTAGTACTATTTTTAATGATGTTAGCGGGCGCAACAATGCGCTATACCCAAGGCGCATTAATTGAAGTTGCTCCAAATATATTTTATCAATTATTGACAGTACACGGTGCTGGTATGGTTGGTATTGCTGGGTTATTTTCTTCCAGCATCATGTGGTATTTTTTACGACGTTACGTGGATTTAAACACCAACATATTCTTAGTTAATTTTGTTCTTTTCTTAATTGGTGTATTGATGATTTTAGGGGCAATATTCTTCGGTGATTTTGCTGCTGCTTGGACCTTTTTATATCCACTGCCAGCTAAGTCTATGGGCGTTTGGTCTCATCATGCTGCTGCAATGTTTCTTGGTGGTTTACTGATTATTGGTGTTGGCTTTCTGCTGTTTTATTTAGATGTTACTCGGGCGATATTAAAGCGCTATTCAAATCTATATAATGCCATGGGCTTACAATATTTATTTGGCGGTAAAACCTTAGATGAAGAGCACCCACCAGCCGTTGTAGCAAGTACTATGGTGTTAATTATCAACACTTTAGGTATTCTTGCAGGGGCGGTCATACTGGTGATGTGTATACTGAACCTGTATTTTCCTGATGATGTGACAATCGACCCACTATTAGCTAAAAACTTGACCTATTTCTTCGGTCACGTGTTTATCAACGCTTCAATTTACATGGCGGTAATCGCCGTATACGAATTATTGCCTAAATATACTAATCGCCCTTGGAAAGTGAACAAGCTTTTTATTACTGCATGGTTCTTTTCAACCTTTATGGTGATGATGGTTTATCCACACCACTTACTGATGGATTTTGCGATGCCTAGATGGGCGTTGGTTATTGGTCAAATTTGCTCATATATGAATGGCTTCCCTGTGTTGCTTGTCACTGCCTATGGTGCAGTCACTTTAGTACATCGTTCAGGTATTAAATGGGACCTAATTTCTCGGCTACTATTTTTATCCATGTTTGGTTGGGTCGCCGGTACCATTCCAGCCATCATAGATGCAACTATTTCAGTCAACTTGGTTATGCATAACACCATGTGGGTACCTGGACACTTTCATTTTTACCTGTTACTTGGTTTATTACCTATGCTGTTTGCTTTTTCGTTGTTTGTTACACAAACCAAGAGCGAGAGAAATACTCGTTACTTAGATGAAATATTTTTCTCTTCGTATCTTTATGGTTCATTGGTGTTAATTGGCACCTTTTTACTTAGTGGTAAGGACAGTGTGCCTAGACGCTGGGCAGCGCATTACGCTGAGTGGATCCCGATGAGTCAAATTGCAGCCGTGGGCGCAACGATGGTGGTACTAGGAACATTATTTTTCCTAATTAAAATAATTTTACGTATTAACAAGGCAAGCTTGACCGCCGATGCGTGATTTAATATTAACGGTGTTTTTTCTGTGCGCAGGTATTGCTTTGATATACTTGAAAACAGATAGCTTTCAAGCATTTACTGCCGAGAGTGCTCGCAGGTATGACATTGAAAAGCAGCCGATAAAATTATCGGACTATCAGCTCATTGATGTCAATGGTGAACAGATGAACTTTTCTGATTTACAGGGAAAAACACTGTTAATTGATTTTATCTACACCCGTTGCCCAACAGTGTGCACATTGTTGGGTAGCTCTTATGCAAAACTACAACGTAAGATAATTAAAGATAATAATTTAAATAATGTTGCGTTAATTAGCGTCAGTTTCGATTTAACTTACGACAACGCCGCCGCTTTAAAGGCATATCAACAAAGGTACACCCAGACACCAGAGCAATGGTACATGTTTGTACCCACATCGAAGCAACAACTGCATACCATACTTAATGAGTTTGGCGTGGTGGTTATTGACGATCTCTATGGTGGTTTTATCCATAATTCGGCAGTACATATTACTGATGCTGCTGGCTATTTAGTCAAAGTGACTGATTGGCAAAATAATGAGGAGCTCAATCGTGCAATTACCTCAGTTATCAAGTAAATGGCAGATCGGCTTATTGCTATCTGCTTGGTTAATTTTTGCCACGTTACTGATACCCATATTACAACAATCACTTATTGTACATCTGTTTATTGCCATACCAGGGCTAATGTTTTTGGGCTATTTGATGGGACGAACAATTCTACCTGAGCCCAGTACCATTGCTAAATGGAATCAAACGGGAATTCCTATGCTGCTAATGGCCAGTTTATTATTTATATTTTGGATGATCCCACGTTTTTTAGATAGCTCAATTCAACAGCAAAGTTTTTACTTATTAAAGATATTTTCTTTGACCTTTTTATGTGGTTTGCCACTCGCTTGGTCACTGAAAAAAGTGTCATACATTACGTTAAATTTTTTCAGAATTGAGTTTATTGCCACGCTATTTCGCATGACTTGGCTTTTCATGACGGCCAAAGAACGATTGTGTATTAATTATTTATATTCAGAGCAAGTATTAGTAGGAAAAACATTCCTCATACTCGCTATTTTATTCTCGTTATGGCCAGCAATAAGAGTGGTGTTTGGCCAACATAAAGAGTCCACTCAAAAGTTAAAGCAGGAATATAATCATGCAAAATAACATTAACGTTTTTGCTGAATTTGCCCGTACGAAAGCGCAACTACTAAAAGATTCACCATGGAGTTTTTTAATTGGTAGCATGTTAGCAGGTGCTTATGTGGGTATAGGTATTATTTTCATTTTTACTGTCGCTAGCCCGCTTCCTCCTGAAGTACAAACACTGGTTTTAGGTGTAACCTTTGCTATTGCACTTACACTAGTGGTGATTGCTGGAGCAGAGTTATTTACCGGTTATACCATGTATATGACGATTGGTATGACGAAAAAAACGGTCAATTTCCAACAATTACTGTCAACCTGGACCATGAGTTGGCTGGGTAATTTTTGCGGTGCACTAATTTTAGTTGGCATTTATATTCTAGCCAAAGGTTATCTGTTTTCTCATGAAGAGTTGATTGCCCAGGTTGCTCTGAAAAAAATTAGCGCAACCCCAATACAATTGCTCGCCAAGGGCACGTTATGCAATTGGTTAGTTTGTCTAGCAATTTGGATGAGTAAAAAAGTTGACAGCGACGTTGCTCGTTTGGTGGTTATTTTTTGGTGTTTATTTGTTTTTATTGCCAGTGGTTTTGAACATAGCGTTGCCAATATGACCTTATTATCAATCGTTTATTTTAGCCCAGAAAGTGTCATCAGTTTGTCGGATATTTTCTACAATCTAACCTTCGTCACTATCGGTAATATTATCGGCGGTGCAATTTTTGTTGCTTTAGCTTACAAAGCTTACGCAATTCCCGAAACATTGCCAGAGACTCATATGGACATAAAAAATACAGATGACGCATAGTACACTATGTAAACATTTATAGAATCTACTTTATTTTAAATTAATGTGAATATTAAAAACCATTGAAAAATGATAAGATATTTTCACAAAAAGGCGCAGTTGTAGTTTACTTATGAGACAAAATGTTCGCACCGATTATTCTATTCGTGTATTAATGTACCTTGCTCTATACACTGAAAACTTGGTAAGTATTGAAGAAATAGCTAAAAGCTATGCAATATCTAAAAATCATTTAACCAAAGTTGTTCACATACTTGTTAAAAGTGGTTTTGTTACTTCTGTTCGAGGACGAAACGGAGGTATAAAATTAGCAAAGCTTCCTGAAGATATAAATATTGGACATGTGGTGTCACAAACTGAAGAGGATTTTTATTTAGTTGAATGTTTTAATACAACTTCTAATAAATGTGTTATGACGGGGGCGTGTAAACTCGGGAATGTATTTTCAGAAGCTCTTGAGGCCTATATGGAATCATTATCAAGGTACTCTTTAAGAAATTTAGTAGAAAACCAGCAGATGATGCGAAGAGCTTTACGCAGGAATGACCAATTGATTGATATAAAACTCATAGACGTAAAGCTGTAGTTAAGTTTAATCTGAGCGGGTTTAATTCCTCGCCGCTTGTGGCGTAAAGTCTGTTGAACTTAAAACGTCATAAGATACCCCTCTTCGTGAAACGAATTTGAGCCTAAGCGAAAAGCCTTGGCGCGGGGTTATTCATTAGGTATTGTTAAATTTTATTTATAATCATTGAGTAATGTAAAAGCAGACTATAAAACTCAATATCGCAACCGTATTATAGGGTCATTAGTAAAAAAAATTTGTTAGAAAATACTTTATGGAAAACCGCCTTGGATCTAAGTTTAAGCTTACCAAAAAAACACAATATAATACCAATTCTATTAACTAAGTGATCTAATATAAATTAGGATAAATTTTCAATAGCAAGTCGATTGATGCAGCAATAGCTGGCTGTTGGGATTAAAAGCAACGGAGTGGCTAAATTTACAACGTAAAGGTTTACTGATCAGTGACTGTGAAAATGATCATTTATCTTTATACCCAAGCCACTTCAAG
>NZ_NQMR01000082.1 GCF_002276045.1 Pseudoalteromonas sp. NBT06-2
GCTCTGCCGGCGGTAATTTAACTGGTAATAAAGATTATTAAAATTACTTTAGTATAACGATATTTTTTGTTAAAGGGCTTTATATTTTAAGGTTACTTAAAAATTATTAATGTATTCAAGTTTTTAAGGTGTTCTTACTGATCTGTTTCTAAATAAAATTATTGCACCACGATCCAAAAAATTTAATATTAATAAAATTAAAACATGAAAAATAAAAGATCTTAATGAAACTTTCGAAAATCATTTCTATAATTTATTGAAGTAATTACGAAAGATAATCATAATAAAGTTTTTATAGTGGGATTAATTGTCTTTTAGTACTAAAGCAGACAGGCTTTAATTTCTACCATACAGTCACTACTATTCAGTGTCAGCCGCTTCACAATCATCATGTTCATTACCTACATTGTCTTCTGGAAAACGTTATTCGGTTCGTAGCATAAAAAGGCAATGATTAAGAAAAAATGAGTTGGCTAATAGGTATTTTGATAGTTATGAAGATATTGTTGACGCATGTTGTGATGCTTGGAATAGCTATATTGAGGATGTTGAACGAGTAAAGCAGCTATGTGTTCGAGAATGGACTAATTTGGAATGTTAATTTTTTTAATTGGTATTAGTTTTGTAGTATTTATTTCATTTATTAACCCTAATGATATACTAAACAGAGACTTACTCATCTTTAGGTAATAGTTAATGCGGGTTATTATATTTATAATTATTGTTTTATTTCTATCTGCTTGCCAAGCGACACATCACTTAAAATCAATCACTGAAATTAAAAAGCTCTCAAATAAAATTGATAATAACCCAAAAGATATCCTAGCTATTGCCTCAGGTATAAAAAATACACAAAAAGCCATTACCCATGATGCAAAAAAAATACAGCAACTTTATAATTCACTTGAATTCGAAATTGAAAAAGTGTGGGGAAGTGAACGTAAAGCCCTACCAGGTAAAAAACGCTATGTAAAATACTCTAATGAATATCAGGCGCGTGCTATTGTGGATTTTGACAAAGGATGGGTAAAAGTAGAGACCGTGGCCACAGACAACCCCAAAGATAAACTGTCAAAAGCGATTTATGAAACTTTACTCACAACCGACGACCCAATCACAACAGACATCTTTTCGAGTAAAGCACCTAATTTAAAAGGCGAACCATTTTTATACCCACAAGTACAAGATCATGATGGAAAGCCTGTACGCTATCAATGGCGAGCAAAGCGATATGCCAATTACTTAGTCAACAACCAACTCACTCAATCTGTTCGAGACGGCAATCAATATACTAGCGTATTATTCAATTTAGTAAAAGAACACACGCATTTACGGCACCTAAAATACAGTGAATATGTGTTAAAAGCGGCAAAGCAGTATCATATTTCCCCCGCATTAATTTATGCGGTCATTGATACCGAAAGTTCATTTAATCCCTATGCTGTCAGCCATGCTAATGCCTACGGTTTGATGCAAGTGATCCCCTCTACTGCTGGACGCGATGTATATAAACTTGAAAAAAGCCGTTCAGGTCAACCTACAAAATCAATCTTAATGCAACCAAAACACAATATTGATATTGGCACCGCTTACTTAAAAATATTAAATACTCGGTACTTAAAAGCCATTAAACATCAACAAAGCAGAGAATATACAATTATTTCAGCTTATAACGGTGGTGCAGGTAATGTGCTAAAAACTTATGATTCCAATAGAGCCACTGCGATGAAAAAAATTAACGCACAATCACCGCCAAATGTGTATAAAAAACTTCGCTATGAGCATCCACTGAGTGAATCTCGCCGATATTTAGAAAAAGTTACCAAAGCTAAATCTAAATATTTTTAAATAGATCACACATGTAATAATAATGCTTTGATTGTTTTTAGCTTTACCGCGAAGAATTACATTACAAAACACTGCCATGTATTTCTCTCTCTGGGTAGTGGTTGCAATTTTAATTAACTCAGATGAATGTGTCATGTATAAGGCGTGCATGTAAATCTATTTCACAGTAATATGGATGTCAGCTATTATAAAAGTTCATTGAGTCTTCTTCTTTATGTTTGGTCACTAAAGTATTACGTAAAAACGCGGTACTGTGGAAGAGGCTAGTTATGCGTTGAAGGAGCAGGTTTACATGCCTCATGTAGAAATTAAATATTCTGATAATTTAGAGATAGATACCAACAAAGTCTTTGATGTTGTCGAGAGAATCATTAATGAAAAGGATATAAGCGCTGGTGAATGCAAATCAAGAGCTTATCCTTGTTCTCAGTATAAATACTCGCACATACTCGTTACTGTGTCTTTATTAACAAAGCCTCATCGAGATAAAGTGTTTACCCAAAATTTAAGTGTTGAAATTGAAAAGGCGATAAAGATTCACCTTAAACAAAGCTTATACTTTTCCTTAAACATTGAATATAGTTTGGATTACTACACAACCAATATACATTGTGTTGAAGGAGATAAACTACTGAATATGGTTGATAACGTTTCAAGTTAAAATGTAAATTTATTTTTTATTTTCTTTGCCCTTTTTTTGTCTATTTATAAGCATTTCACTTAAATTATTTAGTATTGATGATGCAAAAGTGATGTTGAATAAAGCATTGTTAATCAATCCTACGGCATAGGTCCTAATTATTTCTATGGTGAATATCTTTATGATGAAGGGAAGTATAAGTTGGCTTTGAAGTACTTGGAAAAAGCTAAAATCATTTATCGCAACTGCATAATTATAGTAAACTCATTCAAACGTTAAGCTTTAAATTCGGCGTGATAGGGTGTTAAGCCTAATAACTCAAAATCAGACTCTCTGTAATTCAGCTCTCATTATATTCAGAAAAAGGAGAGGCTTCATCTAAAAGTTTTTTCTTGACCACCCAATTCAAAAGGGGCTGCAATATCTGACAAATAGCCAAGATATGGGTCCATTACAACACCCTCTGTGCTGGAATGTGCATTTTGTCCAAAAAAGCCAAAAAAATACTTTGGTGCTTTTGAAGAACGAAATGTTTCTGGGATATACTGGTTTGCCAACTTTAAAAAACGCTCTATTGCTCTAGAATTGAACAGTGAACTTTTATAGGTATCAAGCCAATCTAGGTTATTTATAGCTTTTCTTGACCTAAATCAGAAATGGAAAAAATCAACTCATAAGCTTGGTGTTCAAACAAAATTTGCCATTGTTGCTCTGAGGGTTGAAACCCAAATTTCAGTTCATTTGTTAACTTTATTCCATCCGATAGTGCTGAAAAATCATATTTATTAACAGGAGCATCAACATCTTGAACGGCACTTTTTGCCAATAATGAATAGCCCGCTAATAAAAAAATAAAGGTAATGGTTGCTATCATTTTTTTCATAATGTGTGCTCCAAGTCAATTTATGAGAGCACTATACTAGGGGCTGT
Source organism: Pseudoalteromonas sp. NBT06-2 (assembly GCF_002276045.1). Taxonomy (GTDB): domain Bacteria; phylum Pseudomonadota; class Gammaproteobacteria; order Enterobacterales; family Alteromonadaceae; genus Pseudoalteromonas. The sequence goes on from NZ_NQMR01000082.1 coordinate 3,419, forward strand.
TGATCTTTCAGGGTTAACAATATTCCCATGATTTTTTTAAGCATTAGCAAGGCTCCTTTTTATATTTTTGGGGCGAGCTTATAAACTTTTAAGTGAAATAAATGTGAAGTGGTTATTTAAATCAGCACAAATCAGTTGGCTTTTGCTCATTCTCGGTTATTATAGCCACAAATTTGAGTCGTTAATGGCGTTATGTTTTAAAATCGCTTTAATTTGTGATTAAAGCGTTAGGTCACCACTTTAGTTATGCGCATCTAAGTGCTTATAAAATAATAATTGTTACTTACTCTACATCAGACCTAATATAAAAAATCTTAATCAACCCAAGGAATGTATAACTATGTCTTTTTGCGCTTTAGGCTTGAGTGATGAATTAGTGAAAGCTGTTTCAGAACAAGGCTATATAAAGCCTTCACCAATACAGGTTGAGGCTATTCCTGCTGTGATTAAAAAGCGCGATGTGATGGCTATTTCACAAACAGGTACAGGTAAGACCGCTGGTTTTTCGTTGCCAATGGTGCAGCTTTTGTCTGAAGGTGAAAGCACTAAAGCTCACTCTGTACGTGCATTAGTCATTACACCAACCCGAGAGCTCGCTGCGCAAGTCGCAAAAAGCATAGCAAGCTATAGTCGTCATATGAATCTGATCTCTGCGGCTGTGTTTGGTGGTGTTAGAATTGAGCCGCAAATTACCTTATTGCAAGGCGGTGTTGATGTCTTAGTTGCGACCCCTGGTCGTTTGCGTGATTTATATAATCAAAATGCGATTAACTTTGAACAACTTGAAATATTAGTTTTGGACGAGGCCGATCGCATGTTGGATTTAGGCTTTATTGATGATATTCGCCATATAAAAAGTCTGTTACCTAATAAGCGTCAAACCTTAATGTTTTCTGCTACTTTTTCACCAGAGATAAAGTTGCTTGCAAATGGTATGTTAAATAACCCGCTATTAATTGAAGTGACAACTGCAAACAGTACCGTTGATAAGATTAAGCAGAAAATATATTCAGTAGAAAAATCACGAAAAGGTGAATTATTAATTCACTTAATAAAAAAGAATGAATGGCATCAAGTTTTGGTTTTTAGTCGCACTAAGCATGGCGCTGATAATTTGGTATCTGAACTTAAAGTAGCAGGAATAACTGCTGCATCAATTCATGCAAACAGAACCCAGCACGCACGTACCTTAGCGTTAGATGGCTTTAAAAATGAAGATATTAGTGTTTTAGTTGCAACTGATATTGCTTCTCGCGGTATAGATGTAAATCAATTACCTTATGTGGTTAATTTTGACCTGCCATATGTACCAGAAGATTACGTACATAGAATAGGGCGCACGGGGCGTGCTGGTACGCTAGGGTTAGCTGTGTCATTGTTTAGTGCCGATGAAACTAAGCAATTACAGGCGATAGAGCGATTAATTGAGCGTAAGTTTGAATTAGAGACTGTCGCAGGTTTTAAAGCGAATAAAAAGGAGATAGCAAAGGAAATTGCCAAAGCTGCAGCTAAAGAGAAAAATGCAAAATCTAAAGCAGCTTTAAATACTCAGCGAAAAGGGAGGTCAAATAAAAAGAAAGTTGAAGATGACGAATATGGCAATTTTGAGGCTGATCCACAGCCTAACAACGGAAAATCTAAAGGTCGTAAAAAATCTAGACGATAAACTATCGAATGAATTCAGAACACCTAAAATTAATCTTAAATAGACTTATAGCTTTTAAGTTAGCTATTGAGCCCTAACTACTGTGAAAACTGGCTATTTCTACTTTGGCTTGTTTTTACTGGTTTGGGTAAATTAGTGATGTACACTGCAAAAGTATTTTCGTTTAAGTAATGACGCTTTCCATTTTTATAAAATGCAGTGAGTAAACCACCGTCAGCTCTATCATTAAAGGCCAAACCAGATCTAACTATTCGCTTGTCGCCACGTAGCGTATCAGTCGTTAATAGTTGTATTACTTGATCGCCATTATATTGTTCGAATGTGAGTGACATACCTGTGCTATGTTTTTTTTAATTTTTACTTCCGTCATAAATACAGCCCCCAGCTTCAATGCCATCTTCATTGAAGAACAGCATTCCTGAACGTTTTTTCCTATCTTCATTTAAAATTCCCTACGGGCGGGTTTTAAATGGTCAACTACCAAGTTATTTATGTTGATAAGGGAATAACCATTACCTGCAATAAATATCTTGTATTTGACCATTTAAATATTCTTATCATTTAAATGTGATTACTGGACTGCTAAAATAGCGATAATTTTTACTGATATTATTGAATAAATTATGAGTACAGCCTTACCTTTTTGTCCTAAATGTGAATCTGAATATGTGTATCAAGATCAATCTCTTTTGATATGCCCCGAATGTACTTATGAATGGAATCCGCAAGAACCAGATGAAGACGCTGTGATTGTCAAAGATGCCAATGGTACTTTATTAAGTGATGGGGATAAGGTAACAGTTGCTAAAGACTTAAAAATAAAGGGCAGCTCGCAAATCATTAAGATTGGTACTAAAGCGCTTGTGAGACGTATACTTGATAAAAAAGACCATGAACTCGATTGTAAAGTTGATGGCGTGGGTGAAATGATGGTAACAGCTAAATTTGTTAAAAAGGCTTAAGGTAAACAATATGAACGTAAAACACGTATTTCTTTTTTTGTTTTATTGTACTTCTTTTTGGCTGCGCCGAGAGAAAAATTGATATTCTTGATAATAAAGAAAAAGTAGTTGGCGGTTGTATCGCAGGATTTAACTGGCATTTCTATGGTTTGCAAGACTCAATAGATTATATACTTTTTAAATGTGCAAAAGCTGATATAGAGAAGGGTCATACGATTTCAGATCTATCACTATTAGCGTTAGATTTTACTTTACCACATGCACCAAAGGGCCAAAAATGGAACAAAAAATTAGCAATGGACTACTTTCATAACAATCAAATTACTGAAAGAAAGTTAGGTTATATTCTTGCTGAAATAGAGTGACAAGGATCACTCTATTTCAAATTAGCCTGCGAGTGGAACTATGAGTTTTTAAGTTTTTCTAATAAGTCGTGTATCTCTGCTTTAAGCTCCTTATCTGCGATTTTATTACAGCTAATTTTAGCTTTTTCTAGATTCTCAATAGCACCCATTTTATCACCGAGCTCGATTTTTAATGCACCAATTGAATAACCGATAGAAGAACGGAAGTCTTTAGAGTTAATTGCTTCAGCTTTAATTAAGGCTTGTTCATAAATAGTAACAGCAAGCGCTAAATTATCGGTAAAATCCGCAAGCGTTTCCCACTGCACCGGATGGTCTTTATCTGAATTTTCATTTTCTTCACACAGTTGCTTTAATTCTGAATAAAAGCCATCAAATCTTTTTTGATTTTTTTGTTCCGCCGCCGCCAATAAGTTATCAGTGAGTGAAAGTACTCTCTTATATATTTTTGTATTCATGTGTGGCCTTATTTAATTATGGTTTCTTAAAAATTACGCGATGATTATAAAGCTTTTGTTATAACTAAACATAAGCTTAAAAGGGTTTTAAAACCGACTTATTTCGCGTTAATCGCTGCTTCCATCGATTTTTCAGCTACCTGCTCTAACCATTTTAAGTCAGTTGTTTGATGTGCTTCGCATATAAACCAAGGTTCACGTGAGTCTGGCTCTAACATCACACCGTTATTAATTAAGTTAAGAGCAAATTGCGTGTAAAGATCACTGTTTGTTTGCTTCCAGTCACGGTAATTTTGCGGTACTGTGCTACCAAAATGTACACCAAACATAGCGTCAGGACCTGCAAAACAATGCTCAATACCAAACTTGGTAAAAACACGAGATAATAAGGCTTTAATAGCTTTACCTACACTATTTATTGTTTCAAGTGCGTCAGTTTCTTTGAGTACTGTTAAAGTGGCTTTTGCGGCACTTAATGCCACCATATTTGCAGTATAAGTACCGCCATGCGTTACGCCATTTTTATCAAACGAAATCGTATCCATTACATCTGCACGCCCACCAAAACAAGCAACAGGGTAGCCGTTGCCAATTGCTTTTGCATATGTGGTTAAATCGGCATGAATACCATACAAAGATTGTGCACCACCTTTTGCAACACGGAAACCCGTTTTCACCTCATCCAAGATAAGTAATGAGGCGTTAGCATCACATATATTACGTAGCTTTTGCATATATTTTTGTGTAGATGCAATTGAACCACAGTTACCCATAATAGGCTCAATTAAAATAGCAGCAATATCATTGCCATGTGCAGCAAAAACAGCATCAAGTGCATCAAAGTCATTAAGTGGTACACTTACTTGGTGTTCTCGGGTATTGTGTGGAATACCGCCACCAAAAGGAATAATTTCAGGCGCTTCTTGAGTATTAATATCCCAGTTATCAACATCTGATTTCCACATTACTTCATCGTGTAATCCATGAAAACCACCTTCTACCACGACAATTTTATTACGTTTAGTGAAACCACGCGCTGTACGCACCGCACCAATTACAGCTTCAGTACCAGAGTTTGAAAAACGCATTTTTTCGATATTAGGACAAAGAGACTTTATTAATTCGACCACATCTGAATCTAAGCCTGTAGAAAAACCGGAAATAGTGCCTACATGAGTAATGGTATTAATTACTTCTTTATCAATACGTTCATCGCGATAACCTAATATTATAGGACCATAAGCTAAACGAAAATCTGTAAAAGTTTGATCATCACAGTCAGTGATAGTGCATCCTTTCATGCTTTTTAAAAATACGGTATTGTCTTCACCCCAGTAACGGTAACTATCGGCAACACCTAAAGGCATGTTATCAATGGCTCTTTTAAACATCGTTATACTGCTAGGTTTGTGTATCTTAGTCATGGAAGTGCTCTTAATTCTCTTAAATTTTATTTCAATATTAGTTGTATGCGACATAAAAATATATGTAGTCATACCAATAAGGCTAAGCAACTAACTGGTTAGTGAATCGTTAATTTTAACGAGTGTTAAATAACCTATCTATCTAACATAGTTGAGGTTATAGATAAAAACCGACTTGAGCCGGCTTATTTTATATCGTTCTAAAAATAGCTTAGAAACTAAATTTACGCGATACAGCTAGCACGATACGTGAATCAGCTGTATCTATGTCCATGTTTGTATTCTCTGCTGCTAAGCTAAAATTAAAATCATGTAAACTTGTCATGTATTCAACACGGTAATGGTTATAGGCATCGTTACCTTCTTCTCCCCAATACCATTTATCTTCATCGGCTGAAGTAGAACGATCAAAACTTAATTTAATGTTATGACCATCTGCAACTGCTACTGTATGGGCTATCATTGCAATATAATGATTTACGTCTAAACCAAAGTAATCCCAGCTATACCAGAAGTTAAGCTGGGTATCACCCATAGCAGAGTTATAAGAAAATTTAGCGTAGGCTTCAGGATAGTTATAAGTATCTGAAACGTCATCACCATGGTAAGTGTAATACGCTATACCTGTATCTAGACCTACTTTTTCATTAAGCTGAAAAAACTTACCTATATAAGCATCCCATTCAATGTTGGTATCTTCACCTGAACCAAAGTCAACGTTAGATGCCCATGTGCCAGCATAAAAACCGTTATCAGCAGCATAGTCAAAACTTGCCTGCAGAGCTGGATCATTAATTGTTTGACTAACACCGTTAAACGTATAGTCAGATGCTAGGTTTACAGTTGAAGATAACGCAGCTTGTGAAGCGACAGATACTGTAAGTAAGCTAGTAGCCGCAATAGCTAGGATGTTTTTATTCATTATTTTTATACTCATATTAATTAACTAGTTCAATTTTATTAAAGTCGATTTTATTTTCTTTTGGTGAGCATGCTATCTCACTAACAACCTTGAATTTGGAAAATAGAATATAACCAAAACAAGTAAAGAATAATCCAATAACAACAGCACCTACCCATTGGATCTGTAAGAAGTCCAATTTAAATAATAAAGTGAGTAAGCTCAGAGCAACTAAATTGCCTAAAAAGTACTTAACTTTACCGAGTCTAGATACAGTTAAATTTAAGTTATCTGTATATAAACGGATCAATGAATCAAGTGAGTTAACGACAAAAGTCACGCCTACAATTGCCATTGTTATATTGTAAAAACCTGCTGTTTCTAAACCATTTGCACTATAGTAATACAATACAGTAAACCAAATCGCGATTGGAATTGATGGGAATACCAACATTGCAGCCAGTATTTGATAAGTGCGTAATCCACCTACAAAGCGTGCCGTAAATTGACCAATCATGATGCTCCATGCAAACCACCAATAAAGATAGAACTCATGGTAAGCATTCATCGGTAAAACAAACTCATGAATATTGCCAAAGTAGCCACCAAGTAGAGAGATAGTCGTTGCAAACTCACCAATACTAGAGCCTTCGGAGAGGAAAGCACCTGCCCACATTAATAAAATTAAGCCAATAAACATCCAGCTAGTTAGTAAACTTAGTAAACGTACATAACGAATACTGGTACTAGAATAAACAGCAACAGCAATCACTAAAAATACGATTAAGTAAAAACTGCCTATGATAGATTCTCCATCACCAAGTTCGGGCACATACCAAGGTAAATTAGTTAATAATAAGTATGCAGTAAAGGCACAAGTCCCCACAATAACAACGTTATTTATTAATTTGATCAGTGGGATCTCAAAGAACTTAACTCTTGGTTCAATGACACAGAAATAAAAGCAAGTAAGGAAGTAAAAACCCCAAATTAGAAATGCCCAAAAGCCAAACTCTATAGCAAGTGGATTAGTAAATGCGTACTCAGGACTGGTTGCTAAATCGGCATAACCAGAAAATTCGGTTAATGGGAACATTATTAGGCCCACATCTAGTCCTGAAGTAAATAAAATCGCAATAAAAGTGAATGTTTTAACGGGCGTTACACCAACACAGCGAATATTCCCCCAGCGATATAACACAAAGGCGATGGCTGAAAAAGTGAATAAGATGCCAGCAGATAACCAAGGGGTCATAGCAGTCTCCTTATTTTGATTTTAGTGGATATAAACACGTTTTACTCCTGTTTCTTTTTTATAATGAGCGCATTTTTAATTTTTAGAAATTCTCCTAAATATTAACTTTCGCAATGATAACAATGATTATGAGTGTCATGATTGCGAAAATTAACGAATTAAAAATACCCGCGGTTGAATTTAATCTATTTTTCTACTTGGCTTATTTGCTCGTTGTTGCTGCTGCCAGTTAGGCGCTATGCTCACTTGGGCAGTAGATGGTGGTAAAGTTTCTCGTCCTAGAATGAAATCAGCAGCACGCTCTGCAACCATAATGGTCGGTGCATTGAGATTACCGTTTGGAATGGTGGTAAATATTGAGGAATCAACCACTCTTAATCCTGCAATACCATGTACTTTAGTTTCAGGGTCAACAACAGATAGTTTGTCAGTGCCCATTTTACATGAACATGAGGGATGATAAGCACTTTCGACAAATTGACGAACAAAGGTATCAATTTCGTCATCGGTTTGAACATGTGTTCCTGGTTGAATTTCTTCACCGCGGTATTCGTCTAATGCAGATTGGTGAATAATTTCACGGGTTAAACGTACACAGGCACGAAACCCTTCACGGTCAGCTTCATGTTCAAGGTAATTAAACTGAATCTGAGGAGGCGCTGTAGGATCCGATGAGTTCGCTTTAATAAAACCGCGGCTTTTTGGTTTATTATGGCCAATATGCACTTGGAATCCATGACCGGAAAAGGCTTCTTTACCATCATATCGCATTGCGGCGGGTAAAAAGTGATATTGCAAATCAGGCCATTGCACATTCTTTTTAGAGCGAATAAAACCACAAGATTCAAAATGGTTGGTTGAACCTAGGCCTTTTTTAGTCAAAATCCAGCGTGTGCCTATGATGAACTTACTCCATAAATCTAGTTCGCCATTAAGTGATATTGGCTTTTTACATTTGAATTGGAAGTAAAACTCTAAGTGATCTTGTAAATTTTCGCCTACACCGGGTAAATCATGCTTTAATTTAATGCCAGCATTTTTAAGTACAGATTTTGGGCCTATTCCTGATAGTTGTAAAATATGTGGAGAACCCACTGGGCCTGCCGATAAAATAACTTCTTTATTAACTGTTATGTCAACAATGTTGCCTTTACGTTCATATCGTACACCAACTGCTTTTTTGCCTTCTAACAAAACCTTGTGTACTAATGCATGGGTGATCACAGTTAAGTTTTTACGTGTCATAGCTGGGCGTAAATAGGCATTAGATGTTGAGCTGCGTACACCATTTTTTATGGTCATATGCATTGGACCAAAACCTTCTTGCTGAGCGCCGTTATAATCTTTGGTTTCAAAATAACCTGCTTGAACACCCGCATCAATAAATGCTTTATAAAGCGGATTCTGCATTTGATTACCGTTATTGACACCTAATGGTCCATTTTTACCTCGGTATTCATTACCTTCAAATACCCAAGTTTCGGCTTTTTTGAAATAAGGCAAACAATGTGCATAATCCCAGTTTGTAGCCCCATGCTCGTGCCATTCATCAAAATCTTTTGCATGTCCACGAACATAAACCATGCCATTAATTGAAGACGAACCACCTAATACTTTACCACGAGGGCAGTGCATGCGACGATTATCAATATGAGGCTCTGGTAGGGTTTCAAATTGCCAAGCATATTTTTTTGTATTCATAGGAATAGATAGCGCAGTTGGCATTTGAATAAAAATGCTTTTATCGCTACCACCGGTTTCAAGCAGTAATACTTGATTATTACTGTCTTCTGATAGACGGTTAGCTAATACACAGCCAGCAGAACCTGCACCAACAATAATGTAATCAAACTTTTCTTTTGTCATGTAAAACTCGTATTTACTACTTGAGAGATCAAAACGCATGTTTTTATCTCAATTAAATGGTTATGATTTAAAATTTTGTGATGAAAAGCTTATTGCAATTAAAATGGACTTTCTAAAGGCTGTAATCCAACATATACTGATTTAATTTGTGTATAGTGGTTAAGTGTAGCAAGACCATTTTCACGACCAATGCCTGATTGTTTGTAACCGCCAACAGGCATTTGAGCAGGAGAGGCACCATAGCTGTTTATCCAACAAATACCGGCCTCCATTTGATGAATCACTCTATGGGCACGATTAATATCTTGGGTAAATACTGAAGCTGCGAGCCCAAAACTAGTTGCATTGGCGCGGCTGATGACTTCATCTTCATCATCGAATGTTAAAATACTCATGACCGGGCCAAAGATCTCTTCGCGGCAAATAGTCATTTGATCTGTGCAATCACCAAAAATTGTAGGAGCAATAAAATAGCCATCAGGTGAATTTTTAGGTCTTAGAGGTGTGCCGCCATAAAGTAGTTTTGCACCTTCTTTTATGCCTATATTGATATATTTTTCTACTAAGTCTCGATGTTTAGCTGAAATCAACGCTCCAAAATTGGTGTTAGGATCCATTGGATCACCTGCAATAATATTTTGACTTGTTCGCTTAATAAGTTTTTCAATAAATGTGGGATAAACTGATTTTTGTACAAATACGCGGGTAACGTTAGTGCAAATCTCACCTTGAGTATAAAAATTACCTATCATGGCCGCAGAAATTGCATTGTTGATATCGGCATCATTAAAAATAATAAGCGGTGACTTTCCACCAAGCTCCATAGTCACATCTTTAAGTGTGTTAGCAGCGGCTGCCATTACTTTTTTACCTGTACCGACTTCGCCCGTAAAAGAGATTTTTGCAATTTCAGGATGATGCGTTAGCCAAACACCCACATCGCCTGCACCTTGAACAACATTAAATACACCATCAGGGATACCTGCTTCAGTGAAAATTTCTGCAAGTTTTAATGCGCCTAGAGGTGTTTCTTCTGATGGTTTGAAAATCATGACATTGCCACAAGCAAGTGCAGGAGCTGATTTCCAGCAAGCGATTTGCAATGGATAGTTCCAAGCGCCAATTCCAGCACAAATACCAAGAGGTTCTCGGCGAGTATAATAAAAATCATCATCGATTGATTGCTGATTTCCTTCAATTGCAGGTGCGAGTCCTGCAAAAAATTCAATTGAATCTGCGCCTGAATGAACATCTACTACAGAGGCTTCTTGCCAAGGTTTACCTGTATCTAAAACTTCAATTTTTGCCAATTTATCATTACGTTCTCGTAATAAGCTTACAGCTTTGTTTAACATTCTGCTGCGCTTAGTAGGGCTCATTGCCGACCAAATAGCAAAACCAGATTTTGCACTTGATATTGCTTTTTGTTTGATGTGCTCATCAGCAATTTCAACTTGATAGATTATTTTTCCTGTAGCGGGGTTAATCACATCAAATGTTTCGCCGCTGGTATTTGCCAAGTAGGCACCATCTACATAGTTTTTATAGCTTATGATTGACATGAAATATCTCCGTACTGTTTTATCTGTTCATCTATAAAGTTTTTACATAATTGTTGTGCTTGTTTAAATTCTTCTTTGGGCTTTGTGCTTAATGCACTGCGTAACCAAAAGCCATCGATCATTGCAGCTGTTTGTTTTGATGCTATTTGTGCTAAATCCTCATCGAGTATTTGGCGAAAAGAAAATAGTAGATTGCTGTATAAGCGTTTGCTATTGATATTTTGTAATCTTGCAAGTCCGGGATCGTGCATTGATTGCGCCCAAAAACTAAGCCAAGTTTTAGTTGCAGGAATAGAGCGTTGTAGTTGAGTGAAATTGGCCTCTACAATCATTTTTAGTCTTTCATTTGCAGTGAGCGGGGGGTTAGTCATTCCTTCTAATAACGCGACTTTCAACTGCTCTAAAAGATATTTAACAGTTGCTTCGATTAACCCCTGCTTACCACCAAAATAGTGACTAATAATACCTGATGATAAACCAGCTATCTTACTAATGGTAACTACGGTGGTTTTTTGTAATCCGAATTGTGCTACGGACTCTAAAGTCGCATTAATTAACTGCTGTTTTCGCAGAGGTTGCATTCCAATTTTTGGCACTCATTTCTCTTTTTATTTTTAATTGAACGTTCAATCAATAATAATTTTAAAGGTTTGAGCTAGAATTATCAACAAGATGTTGCAGGGGGTTACCGTAATTTGACTGAAATAACTGTTCTTTTAAGATATATTTAAACGACGTAAGATGAAGTTTGATGTATATAATCCATGTCACTTGGAAATGCAGGTTTCAGAGCTTGAGTAGGATACGAGTACAAGACATGATTTGTAATTCATGGTATTCCCTGATGATGAATCATAACGCAGCTTAAGCGTTTCTAAACCAATCCAGCGGGGGCTTCTTAGAAAATCATGCTCGTTGTTGCCTGCATAGATGTAGATACTAGAGCAATGCAGGATATTGCCGGTCCATCTTATTTTAAGGGAGCAACCATTAATACAAAGATGCGCCGAGATCATGAGTTGCTCAGCAGTCCTGAAGTACGCATCTTGAAGTGGCTTGGGTATATAACTAAGTTTGATTTACTAAAAATGCTTAACTGCACTTTTTTGTTTCACTTTAGTCTGGTCTACTCGCTTTTGTTATGATGCTTTTAGTATTGGCAGGCTCAGTTTAATGGAGCTCACTTTTAATTCTGAAAATTGACCTTTACTTTTAGTCATTTCGAACTGCGTTGTAAATGGGAGAGCGACTTCTTTTGAAAAGCGCTTTTATAGGTATCTGATAATCACCGCTTTAAAAATTTATACTCTGACGAGGGCCCAAAACCACACTTTTCTGTTTGCTGCTCTATTGTAAGGATAATTAATGCACATTGCGTCATTTCTGTTGTGAATTCTTCAAGTTGTCTTTGTTGCAAAATCGAATATCTGTTTATTACTTTTTTAGAATATGATCGTAATTAAAAAAACCTAAAAAAGGTAATAAATAACAAAACATACAAATTAGAAAGGTTTAGTGATTAAAGTAATCTGTTCTGCTCACTTTTACTGAAAAAATATAAAGTTCAGAAGTTTTGCATATAGAATTTACATGAGTAATTTTTTTTGTAATTATAAAAAAATAATTTATAAAGAGTTAATTTTTTAATCTCTGTTTTAATTATCATACTTTTTGAGGTGTAACATGATTTCCAATTTAAGAATTACGCAAAAAATATCTTTGTTGGGTATAATTATACTACTGCTAATGCTGCTGATGGGAGGTATTTCTCTTATTAAAATGGATAAAATTGGTACTGAACTAATCGAAATTGCTGAAAATAACATTCCATTAACAAATAAAATAACTAAACTTGCTGAGCACCAATTAGAACAAGCTGTGTTATTTGAACGTTCGTTGTTAAAAGCGAGTTTAAGCGAAAATGGTAACCTAGAGCACAACAAGAATTTAATCAATTAACCATCGAAATTGAAAATGTACTATCTAAAACTAATGAATACAAAGTTGCAACACTTTATCAAGAAATAAAGTCGATTGAAATACATGAAGATAAAGTTAAACATAGTCTTATTGTAATGTTAGAGGATATCCAATTTTTTACCTTAGAAGCTGCAAGAAAAGCGGAACACGATGAACAAATAGGCATTAAATTAATTGGTATTTTATCTATTATAGGTTTTATTGTCGGTACGGTATTGATTGCAATAATAAATAACTCAATTTCCAAGCCTATCTTTAATTTAATCGAGCGACTAGTTGAAATAAATGATGGAGATGGTGATTTAAGCTTAAGGCTAGAAGAAAATGGTAAAGATGAAACCACGGTAGTCGCTAAAGCTTTTAACCGACTACTTGCTACATTAAATGAAACAGTTCAAAACACGAATCAGCAAGCAAATTCGCTTAGCAGTGCATCAGATTTAGCCTCGAAAATAGTACAGACCACACTTACTGACATAGAGACTCAGAAAATCGAAACAGAAATGGTTTCTACGGCAGTTCAAGAGATGAGTAGTTCAACTACCGAGGTTGCGAATAATGCACTTAGCGCATCAACAGTTACGGATGGTGTTCGCTTAAAGATATTACAAGGACAAACTGGTGCAACGGAAACGGAAAATATCATTGAACGTTTGGCCCATGAGATTGGCGATGCAGAAAATGTTATTAAATCACTAGTATCAGAAACGAACAATATTGGTAATGTATTAGCTACTATACAAGGCATAGCAGAGCAAACAAATTTATTGGCACTCAATGCTGCGATAGAAGCCGCTAGAGCAGGAGAAAGTGGTCGAGCTTTGCTGTTGTAGCTGATGAGGTTAGAACGCTTGCGAAACGCACGCAAACCTCAACTGTAGATATTCAAAACCTAGTTGTGCGATTACAACGTGAAGCGCGTAATGCCGTAGAAAGTATGAATAAAGGTACTGATAGCGCAAAGGAGTGTTTAGCAAAAAGTGGGGGAACATTTGCCATTTTTAAAGATGCATTTCAAGCAATGAATGAAATTTCTGATTTAAACACTCAAATGGCGACAGCTGCTAATCAGCAATCTATGGTAGCAGAAGAAGTTAATAAAAATCTTGTGAACATAACCACTATAGCCAATAAAACAACACAAGGGGCAAAAAAGATAGTAAATGCTAATCATGATATTAAAAATAATATTTTTAACCTTTATGCAGCCCTTAATAGATTTAAAGTATCATCATGAAAAAATTTAAAAGATGTAATGTGTTTTTCATGTGATAAAAATACCCATAATGATGCGGCTATCTGCATCAAAATAACTAAGTCTGGACGCTATTTACTCTATATTTGATTAATGCTAGGTTAGACCTGACTAAGGTAGAAATGCTTTTTAGTTTGTTGCTTGCATTAAATTTAACGGATTATTAATGATTAAAATGACATTACTGATATTACGCACAATGTATATTTAATAGACAACGCTATTTGAAACCTAAGTCTGTTTTAATCAAGATTCACTCAGAATTTAAAATATCGACTTTGGGTGCGGAATGTCGGATATTACTTTCCTGTTGATTCTTTTCAGTATTTTCTTATGCAGAAAATTATAAACTCAACTTTTTTTTTAATTTGCCTGCAGAGCTTAGGGGTTACAATTATAAAGGGGTACTTCGTCATAGTTATAATATTCCGAACTTGGGCTATAATTTTCACCATAAGGGAAAATAAATTTTCAAAGAGGTGCGAGCTGGGTAAGCATATATAGCCATTTCATATGGTCTAAAGAAGGGAATTAAAAATGTCATCAAGTCAGATCATGCAGGTGATAAAAAGTATTTCAGCAAGAGAGTTTTTCAAATTATATTCAGATATAAAAAGACATTATTTCTGGGGTGGAATGTTATGCTAATTATGATTTTTCTGAATACAGTTATTACCAATGAATAAAAACATTATAATCTAACATTTGGGCAAAACTTGGTTCACCAAAAAATCTAAAAATTTCTATGGTATTTGTATCGCCTAAAGGATTGAAAATTGACAAAGAGTCTTCAATAAAACTGTTTGTGAGTATGTAAAAAAACACCGTCAAGCATACTTCAACTTTTGATATCTGTGATGCCGGTATTCGTGGGGACATTATGTTTTTTAAAATGGTTTAGTATATTTTAAACACATGTTTTGGTTTACTTTATTGAACTTATTTTAAACTTGTCTCTCAAAATGTTGTAAGATTAAGTTAATTAATCTTTTACTCTCTTTAAATGAGATCCTTGGTGTTTTAAATATGATAAAAAATACTAAGTTCCTGCTGTTCTATCCTGCAATTGCCTTAATGAGTAAATTAAGGTTTGTCTTTAAATTTGTGTTTATTTGCTTAATTTTCAGTTTCCCTCTCACCTTACTTGGCTGGGCACTAATAGGAGAAATGAAGGGAAATATTCAAACTTCGGAGTTAGAATTACAAGGTATTAAAGCGCTAGAATATAATTTAAAAGCCATTAAAGTGATTGCTGATTTAAGAGATTACTCTATTTTACAAAGATCAAATTTGTCTTTTCAATTTTCAGAAAACCTTCATATAAGAAAAGAACAAGCTAAAGCATCATTATCTAATTTAAGAACACATCTTTTATCTTCTAAGGCCTTGACGATTGAGCTTCATAACGAGTTAACTAGCTTAGAGCGTTTATGGAATGAATTATCTAATTCAACTGCTGGTGTTCAAGGGCAACCGGAAATCCATTTTTATCATTATGATCGTATCGTACAAAAATTAGAAAGACTAGCCAGGTTAGTTTCATATGAAAGTAAATTGGCTTATGACCCAAATAAAAAGAACTTCTTTTTGATAAAATTATTAATTGAAGATTTGCCTTTATTAAATAGAGTAATTGGCAAATTAAGAGCATTTGGCAGTCACGCTTTAAGTTCGTCGAGTATTGATAGTTATTCTTATACTTTATTGGAACAAGTTCATGATGAGCTAATTCAAACTTCATCTATAGTTGAACAAAGTTTAAATTATACTTCTAATTTAGGCATATCAAATGTAACAATAAATCAGTTTATTGATGTTACTTCTGAAACGAACTCATTAATAGATTACTTTTATAATAAAATCATACTTTCAGAGTTTGGTATTGTTGATATATCTTGGCAGCAATTCTTTGATATGAATACCCTACATTTAAATGAAATATATAATATAAGTAATAATTTACTGCCAATTATTAAAAATGAACTCTACGCTGAAATAGCGCTACAGAGAGAAGAGTTATATTTATTTTTGTCTCTAGCTTTAATGCTTTATCTCGTAATTACTTATTTTATTTTTGGTATGTATCATTCCTTGAAAATAACAATTAAAGAATTTTCAAATAAAGCTAAATTACTCGCTTCTGGTGATTTATCAGTACAAGTTAAACATCATACTAAAGATGAGTTATCACAAGTTATTTCGGCATTTAATAAAATGGCGTGTGAGTTAGCCAGTGCACGGACATTAGCAAATGATGTGAATCAACGTTTAATAAACATTATGAATACAGTGCCTAATGGTATTGTACTATTAGATAAAAGAGGTTTAATACAAGAAGTAAATCCAGAAGCTTGCAGGATATTAGGCAATAGTTCTGAATTACTTTTAGATAATAATATTGGTGAATTTATTCCTGTTTTACAAGAGATAACGGGTGAATTAGATCTTGATAATATTTTAAAAACATCTGAAGAAAGTTTATTAAGCCCAGCCTTAAAGAATACTTATATTGAATATTCTGGGCGTTTACTTTCAATCTCAAATGAAACTCATTATTTAATAACCATTACGGATATAAATGATAGAAAGTTAAATCAAGAAAAGCTTTTGAATTTAAATGAAAAACTGATTAATTCAGAAAAACTAGCCTCTATCGGTCAGCTAGCTGCGGGAATAGCTCATGAGATAAATAATCCAATTGGTTTTGTGCAAAGTAATATTTGTGTGTTAGATGAATATTCACAATTAATTTCAGAATATTGTTTGTTGATAAAAGAGAGTGGTAATTTAGAAGCAGCTACAAAATTCTTTAATGATCAAGATTTTGATTACATTTTATCTGATATGAATGAAATTATGAATTCAAGTAAAAATGGTTTGCAAAGAGTGACACGTATCATTAAAGATTTAGGGCATTATACTCATAAAGATGATGACGATATGGAAGAAATGCTAATTGAAGACATTATTTTGCAGAGTTTAGACTTAGTTTCTAACGAATTAAAATATAAAGCTGAAGTAATTAAAGAGTTTGCAGCAAACTCTTATGTTAAATGTTATCCGCAAAAGTTATTACAAGTTTTTATAAATTTGTTTGTTAACTCTTCCCATGCAATTGAAAATAAAGGAAAAATTTTCATTTTCTCTTCGAATGATAAAGAATTTGTTAAAGTAAGTATTAAAGATACAGGAACAGGTATTAAGCCCAGTGATTTGAAAAACTTGTTTGATCCTTTTTTCACGACAAAAGCAGTTGGTAAAGGGACTGGATTAGGTTTATATATTGTTCATTCCATTATCAAAGAGCACAATGGCAGTATTTTAGTTGAATCAGTTTTTGGTGAAGGATGCGAAATTATTATTTATATACCTAAAGCTTAATTGATAGACTTACCTTATGTATTAATTCCTATATAATTTTTCCAAACTTAATATGGATATATAAAAAATGAAAAAAATTGCAATATTTATAGCTGTTTTATTATTAATCGTTGCTGGTGCATTCTGGTTTTTCACTGGCAGTGTTCTTAATGATTTTATTAAGCAGAAAATAGAACAGGTAGGTAGCAAAGTTACCGAACAGTCTGTCACGGTTAGCCAGGTTGATATTAATCTTTTAGATGGTGCAGGCACTATTAAGGGGTTAGTTTTAGATAATCCAGATAAATATAAAGCACATTCAGTATTTTCATTAAATGAAGTGACTTTAGATATTAATCTTGAGAGCTTAACAACTGACCTTATTATTATTGAAAAAATTGTAATTGATAAACCTAAAGCTGTTGTAGAATTTACCCAAAATGGTGGCGCTAATATTAAAGATATCCTCGATGCTATAAAGAAAAATACTGCAAGTGATTCAGCAACTGTACCCCAGAAAGAAAATACCAATAGTAGTGCAGAGCCCATTATACGCGTAAATAAATTTGTATTGGCAGGTGTTTCACTGACAGTTGATTTAACTCAACTTGGAAATAAAATGCATCAAGCAGTATTAACTGATATCAAATTAACTAATATTGGTGGTCAAGCCGGTATGCCAGCAAGTCAATTGGGTACTGAACTGGTAACACAAGCTTTATCATCTATTTGGCTGCAAGCAAAAAAACAGCAAACAACAACTTTAAAAGACCAAGTTAAAAAGAAATTAGAAAAGAAGGCTAAAGAAAAATTAGGTGGTTTATTAGATAAACTTAAAAGTTAATCTATTGAAGATTATAAAGTGAGAGGTTTTTCATCTCTATTTTTTATTTAAATTCCAATTTTTATTTTATTAAATCCAGTAATTATGGCTACCTTAGGAAACAATCATGATCAAACTAGGTCGGTACCGACACTTTAAAGGTAACTTTTACCAAGTATTACATTTAGCAAAGCACAGTGAAACACAAGAGTTATTAGTTGTATATCAGCCTGAATATGGCGAAAAAGAAATTTGGGTGCGCCCATTAGATATGTTTGATGAAATGATAGAGCGAGAAGGAAAAACTTTAAAAAGATTCTCTAAAGTTGAAGACACAATAGAAAAAAGCACTAAGCAATGTATATAATTCAACCAGTAATAAAATGTTTGGAATTAACCGTTTATTAACTTTGCTTTGGCTATTATAGCTTATTATTTTTTATTAAATTAGAAATTCAATTAAATTGTTCGCAAAGTGAACATAATCAATGAAAATTAATAAATAACAATATTACAGCAACCTTTTCACTTACATGGAAAGGTATTATATACATGAAGTATGTAACCCAACTGTAAACAGTGTTTTTTTTCCCTTGGAAAGCACTGTTTATTTTTAATACAAATTAAAATTAAATAATTCAATTTATTTTTAATAAACTCTCATATTTATCTCCAAATAGCTTCATTTACAACTTAATACATAATTGCTACGTTTTAATTCCTTTTTTAGGTACTTCATGTCAGTTTCTATTGAACTTCAAAATTAAGTTTTATAACTTTAGTGCTGTTGGTTGCAATTCAACCAATTTTTTTTGCCGGTTGATGGATTTTTGATGATCCTCTTCTGCTCATTGAAAGTAGAAAATAGCAGTATCAACTTTCGCTTTATATAAAAATAATCGTAGTAATTACAATAAAATATGAATTTTAAAAGTCAGATTTTCATTTCAATTAATTGTTTTATTACGAATTAGGATGAAAAAATGAAAATAACGAAACCCCATTTATTTTATTTTAATAGCAAAAGATATTTAAGTTGGCTTTGCCTGTTATCCTGTTTGTTTTTTGGCAATGCAGTTAAAGCTAAGGAAAATGAAACTTCAAAAAATTTAGATATATCATCGAACTCTTTGAATCTAGGTTCTACTGAAACATTTCTTAAAAAATTAAAACTAAAAAATAAAGCGATTAAATTAAAAGAGGTATTAGGAACTCAGGCTAAGTCAACTCAGCTGCCAATGAAGTTTAATTTAATAGATATACAAGGAGCGGGTATCCCTGTAATTACTAAACAATTTTCATTGGAACTTGATGGTTACTTATCTATGGAAGGGCAAGTCGCAGGTTTTGATAATTCGGAATTTATCTTTCAAGGAAATAATGAAAATCTTTATGGTTGGATGATCTTGCGAGATCAAAATATCGCTTATGAATATACAACTGAATATGGAGAATTAGTTGTAAAGCAAGTTAAAATTACGGATGTACATCCTATCTGTAACTTTGAACAGCATAATATTTTAAATAAGTCAGCTGACAGTAAAATTGCTTTTCCGAATGCTTTTACTAATTCACCACATATAGGCTCTTATGCTGGACAGCATGTGGGTTTATTAGAAAGTAAGCCAGGCTCGAATTATGTCATATTGATTGATACTAGCCGAGTAATGAGTAATGGTGTGCCATATGATGTTTCAAAAGCGTTTATTTGGACGACATGGCAAATTGTCGCTGCTAGCTTTTCAATGTTTGATGTTAATGTGACAACCAATCGCGAAATTTATGATTATGCCGTACCAAGTAAGCGGGGCGGTGCCACTATGTATCGTGAAACAGGTCGTTCTTCTTGTCATTATGCTTTTGGTACTTCTACTTTTTGTACGCTTTATCGAGAAAGTGATGCTTATGGACAGGGAAGAATTGCAGTTCATGAATTAGGTCACTTATTGCATTTAGCCCATGATGGTGGTCAACCTGGAGGTGAATATTTTAATGGGATAGCTGATTTTCAATGGGTGCCAGTTATGGGCAATATTTGGATGGGGACAGGTTGGAATAATGCCTTGTACCAATGGAGTAAAGGAGAGTATTACGGTGCTTCAAATAGAGAAGATGACTTTAATATCATCAATGGATTTATTCCGAGTAAACTTGATGATAATACGCATACAAAAGCACTTTCAATAGCTTCAAATGGGAGTGTGAGTGCGCAGGTCAATACCGGATTAATAGAGAGAAATACAGATGTTGACAGTTTTAGTTTTACTCTTGGCTCAGCTGGGGGCCAAGTTAATTTAGTGATAGATAGAACTGAGCATATAGGTGGCGGTATGCTTGATGTTCAGGCTTATATTAAAGACAGTAATGGGTATACCGTTGCACAATCTAATAAAAGTGTTAAGAGATCTGCTTCTTTTGATATAGATTTATCACAAGGTAGCTACACATTAGAGATCAGAGGTGGCGCAGAAGGTTCTCCAAATCATGGCTTTTCAAATTATTCTTCTGTAGGGTATTATGCGATTGAAGGTCAAATTACAGGTGTGGGTGATGAAACGCCTAGTATTAATAATTTATCAAACGGCGAAATGTTAAGTGGCTCCTCTGAGCTTTTTAGCTGGAATACTGCTGGAGCAGAGGCTTTCA
Source organism: Pseudoalteromonas sp. NBT06-2 (assembly GCF_002276045.1). Classification (GTDB taxonomy): domain Bacteria; phylum Pseudomonadota; class Gammaproteobacteria; order Enterobacterales; family Alteromonadaceae; genus Pseudoalteromonas. Next base: position 23,942 of record NZ_NQMR01000082.1, read on the forward strand.
AAATATCAGCAGGATCAACAGTCGGTGCAGCTGATTATTACAACCAAACAAATCCAACAGCTAATAACTCTCATACAGTAACAGGTTTACCTGTAGATGGATCTACAGTTCATATTACTTTACATTATTTAAGTAATGGCCAGTGGATGCAAAAAAGCTTTAATTTTGTTGCATTTAATGAGAATACTACCGATGAGCTGGGTTTAATAAGTCCTGTTGATGGTGAAACACTGACTGGGTCTTCACAAATATTTAATTGGAATCCAGGACAATCAGAGGGGTTTTGGTTTTATGCGGGTTCAACTTTAGGAGCGAAAGATTATTATCGTAACGCTCATCAATTAAGTGGTACGTCACACACCATTACAGGATTACCAACTGATGGCTCTACTATTCATATTACATTTCATTATTTAATGAGTGGTCAATGGTTTCAGCTGTATTATAACTATATAGCGGCTACTGATGGAACAAGTTGTACTGCTGCTCCTGATGTACCATCAAAACCGACTTTTACGCTTGATTCATCAACTGGGTTTACAGCTAATTGGAATACAGTCGCAGAAGCTGAAAATTATACCGTACAACTTTGGATGAATGACAGCCAATGGCAGACAATTAACACAATACCAAGTAGTGAGTATTCATTTACTGATTTATCTGTTGGTAGCACACAATATGTAAGAATAAGTGCAAGTAACTCTTGTGGTTCAAGTGATTTTAGTCAATGGACAGAAGTGACGCTGCCAAATGATAGTTGTAATGCTGCGCCTACAACTCCTAAAGATTTAAATGGCACTAGTCAAAGTATTAGTTGGCAAACCGTTTTAGACGCAACGCGTTATGATGTTCAATACTGGACTGGAACGTGGACAGATCATGGAAGTACAGCTAATACTGATTACAATCTAAATTTATCTGGTACTCAGTATGTCAGAATTAGAGCTATAAATAGTTGTGGTAACAGTGATTATTCACAATGGAAGGCACTATATTAAATAAGTACTTTTTTAGTCACACTTATTTTAAAGTTTAAAATGAGTGTGACATTTTATCCTCACTATATTATGCCCAAACTCTGATACCAATAATGCCAAAATATAATAGATAGCTAAAGGCGACAAAGTGTACTGTTGAGCAAATAACATGGTACCCATATACAGCTTTATTAAGTGATACAGGATCTGTTTTGAATGCAGTAAAAACAGCTAATAATGTAAAAATGGCATAACAAATAGTTGCAAGCATTAACGCTATAGAGAATATTGTGATATTTCCTAAGTTTAGAACGGGATTTTTCATTCCTAGTATTAGAACTGTGATCATCACTAATGCTGAAAACGATGCCAATAGCGGGTAAGTTCTTAACTTTTTATGAACTTCAGAAAGCTTTTTTCCTCGTATTTTATTAATTCCACTTATTAATAAAATAACAATAAATGAGATGATGCTGATCAACCAAAACAAAGCAATAATTAGTTGGCTATAAACTGCAAAAGCAGAGGTTTGTTTAAGCACTTTATCTCCGTAATGTATCACTTGTCCGTCAATAGGATCATTACCTGCTGCCAAGGTAACTAGTCCATTGTCGATAGATTTAAATGAAGTTTCAGAGGCAGGTAAAAACTTTTTAGGTTTAGAATTAAATATCAAACCACTAAATAATAATTCTTGCTCTGTAGCCGTTACTTTATAAACAGCAATTAATCTATTGAAAAAATGTGCTAATTCAAATCTAGGGTTTACAGTGTAGTAGTAACCGCTAAGTTGTTTTGATATTTCATTCGGGTTTATTTCTGAAAAAGCCTCAGGTTTATTTAACTCCTGAGTTTGAAAATGGATAATCTGTTCTCGAATTTGTTTTAATTTACTTGGATTTCCACTATTAGTTAAAATTACAAATCCAGCATTGCCACTAGGTAAGTATCTAAGGTCAGCTAAAGAACCATTAACAGCGCCGTCATGTCCGTGATATAAGAAATTATTTAATAAAATGGGGATGTTGTTTAACCCGTATGCATTAGCAATTTCATGAATATTAGTTGATTTGCTACTTTGCATACGTTTAATAGATTCAGGACTTAATATTGGCTTGCCATTATTAAGTAGCATTTTTGTAAACTTAGCCATATCCTCTATCGTTGAATTTATCGCACCTACAGGGCGGTATATAAGGTGTTTATAAGCTTGTGCTTTTTGGTGCATATAAGAAGTTGCACCAAACTGCTTAACTTGTTCATTATATAAATAAGTTGAATTTTGCATTTTAAGCGGATTGAAAATTGTTTCGTGAATATAAGATTCAAAGTTTTGTTCTGTGATTTTTTCAATTATATAAGCTGCTACAGCTCCGCCTGAGTTTGAATATGCTGATCGCGTTCCTGCAGGCCAACGAGATGTGCGAGATTCTGGATAATAATTTAAACTCTCAATTAAAGTTTGTTCAGGGTTATTTTGCTTTGCATATTCAGTTAAAGCGATCTCATCCCAGCCAGTAGTATGTTCAAGTAAATGAACCACTCTAATAGGATGTGTTTCATGCCAAGGGTTAAAATATTTAACTTCTGGAACTAAGGTTTTAATTTCATCATCGAGATGTAACCTGCCTTGTTCTATCAATTTTAATATCGCAATAGAGGTGAACATTTTAGATACTGAGCCTATACGGTATAAGGTATCTTTATCAGCTCTTTTTTGCGAGTCTAAATCAGCAAACCCGAGTACTTTAATTTCTTCAATACTCTCTTTTTTGACTAATGCGTAAGCCAAAGAAGGAAGTTTACTTTTCTCCATAATTTTTGAAATATTGTTATTTAATTGAGTTAATGTTTGTGCTTTTGGTAGCTTGGAATTGGCATTAACAATATTTGAAATGGCTAACAGTAACAAGCAATAGATGATGATTGGTATGGATAAAAGTTTCATAGTACCTCTTAATGAATTTATTATTTTTCAGTGTGAAATTAATGCAAAATTTTAAGTTAATGCTAATTAAATCACTTGAACCTAACTGTCCAAAGTGTTTAATTAGAATTAATTAAAAGGGTGGTTTAAGGCAAATAACTTTTTGTTAACTGTTGTGAACTCTTGCAATAATGTGATGTTCACAAAAAGTCACATGTATTATTAGGATTTATTTTATGGCTGATATGGCGCTGGGTACTCAGGATGTTTTTATTTTTGACGAATTTAAAATTGATTTGTCTAAAGAGCGTATTTATAAAAATAATGAAGAAATAAAACTAGAACCTCAGCTATTTTCTTGTTTGGCCTTATTGATTTTAGAGTCACCTAATGTGGTTAATAGAGAGCAAATTCAAAATGAAGTTTGGGCGGGGCGCCATGTGAGTGATGAGGCTATCAGGGCTGCATTTAAAAAGTTACGAAAAATACTTGGGGATGACGCTAAATCTCCAATATTTATTAAAACTGTGCCACGCCAAGGCTATAAATTTATAGCTTCAGTTGATAGGATTTTAATAACTGATACTTCAAATAAAAATCCTTTAAATAGTAATGTAAAGCTAAAGGCTTTAAAACCTTATTTTATTATTGTGCTAGTTTGTTTATGTATTGGCCTTTTTTATATTTTTAATTTAAACAAAATTTCTGATAAAGATTTATCTAAAACACCAAAGTTTAATGTCAGCAAAATTACAGAACTTGCTGGCTCTGAAACTTATGGTAGTTTTAGTCATAACACTCAAAAAATTTCATTTACGCACCGAAGTAAAAGTGATGCACCACAACAAATTCTTATTAAAAATTTGAAAAATAATCGATTGCAAAAAATAAGTTGGGATGGCGCACATTACTCAGGAGCATATTGGTCAAAACAAGGAAATAAACTGGCGTTTGGACGAAATCAAGATGGTATATCAAACAACATAATTACAAAGTTTAATCAAAAGGGAGATGTGGTTGATGTAGATGTCTTACAACATCCAAATTTGAAAGATAAATATATTGTTGGATGGCATGGAGATAATGCGCTTTATCTAGCACAAGAAGCTTATGTATCAAATAACCGCAGCATTTATATATTCGATTTAACAACACAGGAGTTAACATCAATCACTTCTCCTCAAGTAGGCTCTGGAGACTATTTAGCCTCAGAATCATTTGATGGAAAGTACTTAGCGATCATAAGGCAAGTTGCCAAAGGAGAGTTTTCATTATTAGTGATTGAAACTCACTCAGGTACACTTATCGCTAATCGCATTGTATCTATGTTTGTTAACCGTATTGTTTGGCATCAAGATAGTAATACATTAACTTTAAGTGCGTTCAGTGGTGCGGCCAGTAAGTACAATATTACTAAAAACCAGTTAACACGCTTGCCTCAATTTCCTGCTTATACAAATGATATTTTTGCTGAGTGCGGTAAAAATTGTTATCTAATGCGCCAACATAATGGTAATTATTTAGATATTAAAGAAGAGCCCAATGTTTTATTAGCAAAAAAAGATACAAATTCGATTGATCTGAATACGATACAACAAGCTAATACGCAAAAAGCCCCTTTAATCACGGCAAGTGAAATTATTGCGTTATCAGGTGCACAGGATTTACCTCGTTATAGCCAGTTCGGTTCAGCGCTTTATTTTGCGACTTTAACCGCTGAATCTTTAATGATCCATAAACAAGAGATAGCTGGCAATTTATCTATAAAAGCTTGTTGGCCGAGCAATGTTAAAATATCTAACTTAGAGATTAGCCCAAATGAAAATCACTTTGCAGCAATTGTAAATCAAAGGTTAGTTATTGAATCAGTTAATACAGTTTCAGCATGTGTTACAGGTACACAAATACAACCAAACTATATAACTGATTCATTACAAAAAGTAGCTAACCCATTATGGCATGATGATAGATCTTTATATTTAACGGTTTATGAAAATGGTAAACCGAATATTAAAAAAATCTCTGTCAAAGATAAAAAACAGCATCAAGTTATTAAAGGTTATTTAGCCTTTAGACCATTCTTAGAAGTAAAGGGGTATAACGCAGTTGCAATAGACCAAGATAGGATAGCTTGGTTGATATTTACTGAAGCAGGCAAAGTGTTAAATAAAAAGAAGTTAGAAACAATAGAATCAGCTAATTTACATCGTTGGGCATTAAATGATTTAGGTCTATATTTTACTTCTAGAGAAGATAGAGAATCATTTTTAAATCGCGTTTCTTTTGATCATTTATCTGAGTTAAAAGAAGGTACTCAGAATGATTTATTAAGTGTTTCAATCGGCAATAATAAATTTAGATTAGGATTTGATTTGCATCCCCACAAAAATAAATTGCTATTAGTTGAGTCTTTAAGTGCGCAAAGCGATTTTGTAAAAGTAAGATGGTGAGATCAAATTTGAGTTGTTTATACTCAAGCCACTTCAAGATGCGAGTTTCAGGACTGCTGAGCAATTCATAATCTAGGCGCATCTTTCTACTAGGGTTTTTAACACTTTTATTGATAACAAGGCCAAACTCTAGTAACAAGCAACGTACTTGATTTGAGAGTTGTAGTTTCTGCTTATTAATCAGGCTTCTTATTTTTTCAATAGACTGAAGGCTTTGTTGTTCAAGAGATAAAACTCTAGCGGGTTTTATATTAGCTGCTCGACTTGCGACGGTAATAGCATCATTAGCATCTGTTTTTTGACCTGTTCTAAACGGTTTTACTTGTTTCGATGGTATAGGCACAGGTTGAAGAGCTCAGAATGCAAAGTCGAGATAATATAATAAGAGTCTCGGTTATCTAGGCATTTATAGCAATAAGACTATTGCAGCTTCAAGATTTAGCACAAAATAAAGAATCGGCCAAAGATATTTCCTGTTTGATGATTTTAAGTGAGCTATCATGGAAAATCATTTGGGAAAATATAGAAAAGAAAAAGCCAATACCTTGCCTAAAGCGTTTATAACTCCAACTGAATCTTGCATCTTAAAGTGGTCTGGGTATATACCCATGCTAAATGGAAACACGCGATTTCAGCAAGTCGATAAACCTGAATTTTCAAATAGCACGGGTATAATACCCTCAATACCACCGCAGTCCATAAAGGGCATTAATTAAGTCTTTAATGCTTTTATCATTTAGTACTAAATGTAACTTTCATTTACCTTTAGTACTAAATGATAAAAGCAGGTCTTATCGCGCTGAAAATAAAAATCGAAGTTAAAAACAGATTTTAATTTAATAGGTTAGCGAGTAAACTCAACTTTAATAAATCAAAAACTCACCTTCAAAGTTTTCAGTTTAATAAAATCGTTATGAGTACAGCATATGAGTATTAATCTACGACCACTATTTGAATCCGACAAAAATTATTATGAGGTTATCGATCTTTATAAAAAAGCTTTTCCAGAAGCTCAGTACATACCTACATGGTTTCTTCGATATAAACTAAGAAAAGGTAAGATGGGTTTCAACATACTTTATGCACATGATATTTGGATTGGCCTCATTTATATCACTGAGTATAAAGATATTTTATTTGTACAATTTTTAGCTATAGCGGAATCTTATCGCTCAGCTGGTTATGGTAGTAAGGTTATGGATTTGCTAAAAGGGACTCACTCAGAAAAAAGAATTGTACTAAATATTGAAGAACTTGATCAGCAAGCAAAAAACTACAAGCAGCGAGTCAAGCGTAAAGCTTTTTATGAGAAAAATGGATTTAGTTCATCAGGGTATAGAGTGAAAGAACCTGGTGAACAGCTTGAGATGTTAATATGTGGCGGAAATATTAACAAAGAAGAGATAGAAGCAATGTATGAAAAACTCTTTGGTAGTATTCTAGGTTTCTTATTTAGACCTAAAGTTATAAAAATATGATGCATATGCTTTCAGAACAAGGTTACCCCTCTGGTGGTTCAATCTTGGCGACTGAATTTGAAGGTAATTGAATGCTTTTACGATATTTTACAGGACAACAAGCCAAGTTGAGGATTCATTTTAGGCTCAAATGGTTGGTCAACGTCGGTATCAAATGATGCTTGAAATCGTTTTATTGAGGGTGCTAAACGAGTAAAACAGCAATGTACTAAAGGGTAGCTGGCAGAAGAGTTTAGGGTAAAAAGTATAAAACCTCCATCGTAATATTTGGTTTTCACCGGTAAATAAAATAAAGTGCTCAAAAACAAAAACCCTAATCTCACTGATAATTATTATTATTTGCATTGAAGTTTTTTAGTGATTTATTTATAATAGGTGCTCTTTTAACCATGAAGCATTTATTGTGAAATCTAAACTTTTAATTTTGTTGCCAATTACGTTGTTTTTCTATAACTCTCAAAGTATTGCTGCAGATAAAGATATTGAACACATTGTTGTTTCTGGAACAAAAACAAATAAATTGCTAAGTAACTCACCTGTGTTGGTTGACGTAATTGATGGTGAAACTTTAAAAGCGATATCACAAGGTACACTAGCTAAAGTATTAGATTTTATTCCTGGTGTTGTTGTTAATCGTAGTGTCAAAGACGGTTATAACATTCAAATGCAAGGGTTTGGCAGTAAACATGTATTGATTTTAGTGGATGGTCAGTCACTTATTTCTCCGGCAAACTCTTCAGTTGATCTTGACCATATTAGCGCCTCGGATATCGATCAAATTGAAGTTATTAAAGGTGCAGCTTCAGTTTTACATGGTAGTTCAGCGATGGGCGGTGTTATCAATATTCTTACCAAGAAAAGACAAGGTTCATATGCTTCGGCATTTTATGAAACTGGCAGCTATCTTAATAATAAGCCAGATACAGAAAATGGTGACTCAATATCGCAGTTGTTAAATTTAAAAGCGGGAACGCAGTGGCTAGGTTGGCAACATAATGTAAAGTTACAAATATTAAAAGATACTGGTTTTGATTATGATGAAGAAACAATTAGTCAAAATTCGGCTGAGTTAAAAAAGAAATTTGTTCAGTTAAATAGCCAAAAAGATATTGCAAATATTAGTACGACCTTGAGTTATCAGTATTTTGATGAGTTGAAAACGCGTCCAACTTCAAAAATTCCAGGTCAAGAAGGATACATTTATTACACATCTGATGTTGCACAGCATCAATTAGATTTTAATTTGTTACCAACAGATAACAAATGGAAACTAAATAGTCGTTTAATTCAACATGATGAAACAAGCGGACAGTCAAATAGCTTAAGAGATACGAGTATTCAGTTTGCAGAAGTTGAAGGTTTGAATGTTTGGCAAAGTGGCAATACAACACCAAAAGTTGAAGGTGAATCTGGCAGTGAAACGGTATTTGGAGTTGTTACTAAATTCGATGGTTTAGATCAAATTAAACCTTTAACAAATTCAATAGAAATAAACGGAAAAAACCGACACAGCATAGAATCTTATTTTCAATATAATTGGATTTCACCTAAATACCAAATACTTGCAGGTGTTCGTGGTCAAAATGATTCTGATTTTGGTTTTCATAGTGCACTAAGAATTAGTGGTATGGCAAAGATGGGAGATCTTGAAAACCCAGTTACTTTGAGATTGGGTGTAGGACAAGGCTACCGAGTACCTGATTTGAAAGAGCGTCATTATATTTTTGATCACAGTAACTTAGGATATATGGTATTAGGTGACGAAAACTTAACACCTGAACAAGCGAACTCTATCACAGCGAGTTTAGCTTATGCATCACAGGTTTTATCAGATAATGCTGATTATTCTTTTGAAGTAAGTACACACTTTTCTGATACTAAAGATTTAATTTCTACAGTAACTGATATTGAAGAATCGGCTAAAGAAGGGCTGGATATATCTCGTTATAGCAATATAGAAAGTGCTAAAATTTCCGGTTTTGATATATCAAATGAATTGACATTCAACCAGTGGGTGGCCCAGTTAAATTATAGTTATGTTGATAGTAATGACCAAGATGATAACCGCCTAGGTGGCAGACCGAGACATCAAGTTAAATTTAATTTTGGTTATGATTTTTTACAGTGGGATATTGAATCATTAGTATATTTGGTTTACCAAGCGGATGAAGCGGTATCTTCTAACTATTTAGATGTAGAAAATAACGCATATACCTTAGTCAACGTTACTATTAACCAATTTATCACATCAAAACTTCAATGGACTTTAGCATTAAACAACATATTTGATGAACATAAATCGTCATCAAGCTCTAACCAAAGACATTTTGATGCCCGCCCTACATCTAGCCGTGAACTTAGGCTAGGAATTGAATACAAATTTTAACTCTAATTGAAAATTAACCGAGAAAATATAATGAATAACCTATATAAACTTTCTTTAATTACTTTAGCCTTATCTTTAACTGCTTGTGGTTCTAGTAGTAGTGACAAAAAAGAAGAAAAGCCTGTTGTTGAGCCACCGCCAGTAGTTGTAACTGACACTGTTTATGGTCCTCTTAGTACAGGCACTAGTCAAGTACCTGAATATGCATATTTCGATTTAGATGAAGGTAAAGTAGTTGAATTAACACAAGAAACAGCAAAAACAGATACAATTTGGGATATCGCTTTTAGACGTGGTAGTATTTTCCTAAATCAAAATGAAAATAATTTAGTGTCTGTTAACTTTACAGGAAATAATGCTGACTTTTTAGATACGGATGGTAAAGCTGTTGTAGAAAAATTTGTTAACGCAACACCTGAAAGTGAATTAGAAGATTATGTAGCAGTAACACATGCTTCAATTCCTACAGATGAAGAAAGCTTTAAAATAGATAAAACTGAAAAAATATTAGATGGATTTCATAATTATGACTCTACAACTCATCTAGTGTCAGCTGCATCAGATAACTTTTTTATAATTCAAACTGGAAGTGCATTTGCAAAGTTTAGTGTTGTTGACTTAACTCAAGTTTTTTATGCAATGTCGAGTGTAACATTTAATGTTGCTATGCAAGCTGAAGGTGCAGAAGAGTTTGGTGATAGTAAAACTGTAGCGCTAGACCTTGCTATGTTATGTAGCGATACAGAGACAAGTGCAGTTTATGTTGATTTTGAAACTGGCATGGAAGTATCTGCAGATGCTGCATATCACGTTTCTATCCCATGTAGTGATGCTAATGGTACTTTCGAGCTTAATTTACATGCAGATGCAAAAGCGATAAAAGACTTTGATAATGCTTATCAAGGTGTCGATGCTGCAACAGCACATTACTATGGTTTTCAATCAAACGAGTATAGTACAAAAGCCTTTGATGACAATAAATGGTATGTATATAATTTAGAGCAAGGTCATAAGCTTTGGTCTCAGTACGGTGTTTATATTGTAAAAACACCTACAGCTGATTATAAATTTCAAATAACAAGCTACTACGACGACGAAGGAAACTCTGGTAGCTATACATTCCGTGCAGATAAATTAACTGCAGAATAATAATTATAAATTTATAGGACCATTTATACCCAAACTAACTCAAAATGCAGGATTCAGAATTTCATAGGGACTTAATATCAAGCGCCACTTTGCAGAAATAGGTTATTCCCATTGAATAAGTTGCAACGTAGAGAGTAAGTTCCTATGAAACGCCTATAAGGTTGGTTTAAAAATGAATTATGCTGAGTTATTGATTTTGAAAAGTGGTTACCATTCTCTACTATCAATGCCTTGCCTAAATCGTTTTTAATTCCAACTGAAACTCGCATTTTTAAGCCGTTTGGGTACCTGCCCTATTTTCATGTGAGATAAAAATGAAAAATTACCTGAAACTATTTATGTTTCTGTCGGTTTTGTTTAGTAGCCTAATTCCTACTTATGCGAGTAATAAAATAAATATTTTATTCATAAGCTCAGCGCATAGTAATAAATCTAAAGTTGATTTACTTAAAAAAGTTGCAAATCAACATCCATTATCGTGGGAAATCACGCATAAATCAGCTAGAAGTTTAAAAGAGCTGTCAGAGGCAGAAGCACTTTTTAAACGCAATCAAGTAATCGTTTTTGATGGTGTGTCAGAAAGAGAATCGAAAAAAACATTTGAGCAATACTTACCAGCTGTAAAATCATCAAAAGCTGTGTTTTTTTCTCCAAGCTGGAAAACTGAATCAAATGCAAATAAAGGCATAGATGAGCAACAACAGCAAGCATTAACACATTATTGGCGAAATGGCGGTAGAGCAAATTTAGATAATATGCTCAGCTTTATTTCGCAAAATGCACTTAAACTAGCAAATACAGATAATTTAAATGTAAAAGTGCCAATTATTTTTCCTATCAAAGGGGTTTATCACCCTGAGATGCCAAAACTGATAAAAGAAACTTTGGATGAATATGTTACTTGGAGACCATTAAAAAAAGATAAGCCTACAATTGGTTTATTGTTTAACAGAGACAGTATTGAAATAGAAAAAACAGAATTAATTGATACAACAATAGAAAGATTCGAGAATTTAGGAGTTCAAGTTATACCATTCTATTTTGAATTAGCCCGTGGTGCAAAACATTACGATGAAGCTATTTATCTGAGTGGTGAAGCGTCGCCAGCTGTTGATGTCATTATCAGTTTTAGAAATATTCACTGGGCAAATCAGCGTAAAGTAGAATTTGAAAAGTTTGGTGTGCCTGTACTACAAGCTATGACATATTATTCTGGAGATAAAAAAACTTGGGAAAAAGACACTATAGGTGTTGATCCCAATATGATGGCTTTTACCTTAGTTTTACCAGAAACAGCAGGTGTTACTGATCCTATGATAATCGCAGCAATGGATCGTAAAACGCAAAAATATGAGATTATCGACTACCAACTTGACCATTTAGTTAATAAAGCAATCAATCTTGCTAATTTGAAACACAAAGCCAATAAAGATAAAAAAATTACTGTTTTTGTTTGGGGTGATAAAGATATAGGTGCATCATTTTTAAATGTACCACAAAGTTTAAGTTCAATAAGCAGTACATTAGCGGATAAAGGCTATTCAATAGAAAATCAACAAGATACATTTTTTATAGATAGGGTAAAAGACATTTTAGATCCCTTTTATAAAGATTATCAATTAGAACGTTTATTAAAAGAAGATCTCGCAGAGTTAATGCCGATTGATAGTTACCTAGCTTGGTTTAATACTTTACCAGCAGAGGTGAGAGAACAAATTAATAGTCATTGGGGTAAACCACAAGATAATTTTATGGCGATAAACCGCGATGGTAAAGATTATTTTATATTACCTAGAATTAGAAATGGCAATATGTTGGTTATGCGCCAACCACCGAGATCTGATAAATTAAATGATGAATCAGGTATGCTTCATCAAGGTATTATCCCAATTAATCACTTTTACTTGGCTTCATATTTTTATGCCAGAACTTTTTGGAACAGCGATGCCATAGTGCATTTAGGTACTCATGGTTCACATGAATATCTTGGTGGAAAAGAACGTGGTCTTTCAATGTACGATCAAGGAAACCTTGCTGTATGGGATATTCCGGTGGTTTATCCATTTATTGTTGATGATGTTGGTGAGGCAATGCAAACCAAACGGCGAGGTCGTGCTACGGTTATTTCACATATGACACCGCCATTTGCAGCTGCAGGTCTTCATGGTGATATCTCAGTTTTACATGAGTTAATGCATCAATACAATCAATTAGATCAAGGTGGCGTAAAAACCAAAACAGCGAAACAGATTAAAGAAAAATGTTTTTCTAGTAACTTGTGTAAAGATATCAGTTGGACGGATGAACAAATATCATCAGATTTTGATAGGTTTTATAATGAATTACATACACATATGGAATCACTTGCAACATCAACTCAACCGCTTGGTTTACATACATTTGGTAGTTTAGCTGATATAGAGTTAGTGACATCAACACTTATTCAGATGCTTGGTAATGATTTTATTGCATTGGCGAGTGAGTTTGAACATGAGAATTATCAAATTAGCCATGAAGATAATGATGAAGGTGAGCACAGTCATCATTTTCATTCACAACAAACTAATGTATCAGTTGACCAAGGTAATTCAGTTGTACCACTTTCAGATCAAGCTGGTTATAAAACCGCATTAAATTATATTGTTAAACATGTTTTAACAGAAAGTTCGACTGATCAACCTATTTCGTTTAATAAAATTGATAAAAAACTACAAAAACATATTGAAACTGGACGTCAATATTATGCTGATATGAGTAAAATTCGTGAGCTTAAAAGCATGACCGATTTTTTATCTGGTAAATATATTCCCGTTAAAACAGGCGGCGATCCAATACGTCACCCTGATTCCTTAGCAACTGGCTATAATTTATATGGATTTGATCCATCAAAAGTACCTACTAAAGCGGCTTATGAGCAGGGTATAGAATTGATCGATACTATGATCGCCAATCATTATCAAAAGCATGGAAAATATCCAGATAAAATGGCGTTTTCATTGTGGTCAATTGAAACTATGCGTCACTATGGCGTACTTGAGGCACAAGCCTTATATGCTATGGGTGTAAAACCTAAATGGTCACAAAGCGGTAGAGTGATAGGCATTGAAATTATCCCTTACTCAGAATTAAAACGTCCAAGAATTGATGTTGTGCTATCGGCTACAGGTTTATATCGTGATGCATTTCCAAATGTGATGATGCGTTTAGCTAAAGCGGTAGAGCAGGTTGCAAAACTTAAAGAAGACTCAAACCCAATTTGGAAAAATAGCGTCCGCATTAAAGATGAATTAATTACGCAAGGTGTAGACCAAGAAGACGCAGAATACCTATCTACTGTACGTGTTTTTTCAAACGAATCAGGAGACTATGGCTCAGGTACGGACGAGCTGGCATGGGCGAGTGATAAGTGGGATGAAGATGCCATTATTGCTGATAATTACATGAATAAAATGGGTTATTATTATGGCGCTGATCGCAGTAAGTGGGGCTTGAAAGTAAATAATGAACAGGGAGAAGCTATCAACCTGTACGGTAAACAGCTCTCAGGTACCGATATTGCATTACTTTCACGCTCTTCAAATGTATTTGGCATGTTAAGCTCAGATGATCCATTTGAATACTTTGGTAGTTTAAGTTTAGCAGTCAGAAACTTAGATGGTAAAAGTCCAGATATGGTGATTGCTAACTTGAGAAGTGTGACCAATGCAATCGCGGAAGATGCAGGATTATTTATGGCAAAAGAGCTGAGAACCCGAGTGTTTCATCCTCGGTGGATAGAAGAAATGCAAAAAGAAGGTTACTCTGGTGCTGTTGCTTTAAGCTCTCGTATGGATAACTTTTTTGGTTGGCAAGTGGTTGATCCGAACCTCGTTCGTAATGATCAATGGGATGAATATTTTGATATTTATGTCGATGATAAACTCAACATGGAATTAGATAAGTGGTTTGAGCAAGTAAATCCTGAAGCATTAGCGAGAATGATGGAACGCATGTTAGAAGCGAATCGGAAAAACTATTGGCAAACTTCTCCTGAGCGACTTAAAAAGTTGGTTGAAACTTATTCTGAATTTGCACAAAAATATGAGTTATATATTGATAATGAGAAATTAAAACAACATGTAACAGATCAAGCTAAAAACTTTGGTTTAAATCCGCCTGTATTTGATGTTGCTAAAAATGTAGCAAATCCAGATGCTGGCAAGGCAGCAAATATGGAGCAGGTAACAGGTCAGAAACTGGAAGAGGTTAAACAGCAAGCACTACAAAGTGATGATGACATTTTGTATATTATCTTCGCTCTTTTAGCCATTTTTTCAGCTGGATTTTTTATGGAGATCCGACCTAGAAAACTAATATCAAACTAGTTATTATTTACAATAAAGAACTGGTATTACCAGTCCTTTATTGTAGGGGCTGTTGATCTTTCGATATTACTTTTGCAGCGAATTGTAGGGCATTTATACAAGGTAGAGGCTTTGTCATGTGGTTGTTCCACATAAAAAGGCGATAACGCAGTAAAAATGCCCAACAAACGCTGTCCGAAGGGTTCGGCTAAAAGCATTTTATTCTTTGTTGAGTCGTATTTACTTAGAATGACTATGCTACACACGACTAAAATGCTTTTATCTCGAACAAAATTTAACCCTGAAAGATCAACAGCCCCTAGAGAACCGTTCAGTTTAAAATATAGTCACCAGCGAGAGCTAAAATTTTCGTAGACTAGGAAAATTTTTGTAGGTCTAGTTATTCTCCATCAAGAAAATTTAACGCAGTATACGGAAATTTTAGCCTCACCCGCAGGGAATGGCCAAAAATCACACATGCTACGTTGTATCAGCTCGAAATAGCCCGCTATTCCATTCACTAATACGCCTTGCCTAAAGCATTTCTAATTCCAACTGAATCCTGCATCTTGAAGTGGTTTGGGTATAAACCTAAGTATTGAGATAGTGTTAACCTTTAAAGATATTTAGTTTTACTGAGTACAGATTTTTGCAGGTTAGAGTCATAAACTTCCAATCATAATATTGTCATATTTCTGTCGTTTTATTGTAATTTCTCTGTCATCAACAACTGTTTCTATTAGCCAATTATTTTTACCCTTTCTTTTTTAAACGAGTTATAAATGAAAAAATCAATAATCGCGCTTACTTTAATGTCTTTATTAATTGGCTGCAATCTAGATGGTGACGATGGCAAAGATGGAAACAACATAGACACCCAGTTAAATGTTTCACTTATCGGTCGTGCTCAGCTCAATACTGAGTCCCCTGAGGGAGCAGCAGAAATTGTGGCATATCAAAAATCGTCACAAAAAGTGTATGCGATTAATAGTTCCGGTGATAAAGCGGTAGTTGAAATACTAACAACAAAAAATATTGATGCATCAGTGCTTATAAAAGATAGTGAGGGTGTTGTTAATAATACAAATATGCCAATTTTTCATACTATTGATTTATCTGCTAATACAAATGGTGATGCCAACAGCATTGCTATTTCAGATAGCGATGATTTATTAGCGGTTGCTATGGCTGCAAATACAGGTGAGCTGGGTAAAATTGCCTTTTATGATATATCAAATGATGTTCCCGATTTTATAAAAAATGTTACTGTTGGTTACTTACCTGACATGGTTGCTTTTTCTCCTAATGGAGAAAAAGTGGTTGTTGCTAATGAAGGCGAACCAGTGGGGGATTATTCCGTTGACCCTGAGGGTTCTATTTCAATTATAGATATTGTTTCAGGTACGCCTAAAGATATTGCCACTTCGATTGATTTTAAAACGTTTAACGGCAAACAAGATCAATTAACTGAACAGGGGGTTATATTTTCAAATCCATCAGGTAGAACAATTAAAGGTCAGTTGATTGAAACCACTGTTGCAATGGATTTAGAGCCTGAATATGTTGCAATCTCACAAGATAACTCAAAAGCTTTTATTACGTTACAAGAGAATAATGCTTTAGTTACTTTAAACTTAAATGATAATTCAATATCAATTAAAGGCTTAGGTTTTAAAGATTGGAGTGGTCTAGATTTTGATGCTTCAGATAAAGATGGTGGAATTAACTTTAAACAATATACTGGTTTAAAAGGTATGTACCAACCTGATTCAGTGGCTACCTTTAAGTGGCAAGGCTCTGACTATATTATTACTGCAAACGAAGGAGATGGTCGCAAGTACTTTTTTGATGCCGAAAGTGAAAATGCTTGTTTAGTAGCTGGTGGATTAGACTTTGACGAAGATGATGGCTGCTTAGCATACAGCAATGAAATAAGAGCTGAAGATCTGACATTAGCGGATAATTTTGATCACTTGAATAATGATGATATGGATATTGGTCGGTTAAAAGTATCTTCTGAGTTAGGTGATATAGATAATGATGGTGAGTTTGAGCAGTTATATACTTTTGGCGGCCGCTCTTTCACTATTTGGGATAGTAATGGGCTAGTTGTTTTTGATTCTGGTGATATGATTGATCGCATAACAGCATCTATTCACGGTGAAGCATTTAATAATGATGAAGATGAAAATAAAGGGGATACACGTTCAGATGCAAAAGGCGCAGAACCTGAGGCATTAGCAATTGGTAAAATTGGTGATCGTACATGTGTTTTTGTTGGCTTAGAGCGCATGGCTGGTATTATGATGTTTGATATTACTAATCCATACAATACTAAATTTGTAAACTACTTTATTAATAGAGGTACTACAGAAAAAGCTAATATTACAGGAGATTTAGCGCCTGAGGGTATGAAATTTGTATCTGCTAAAGATAGTCCAACTGGGAAAGCATTGCTGGTCATTGGTAATGAAATATCTGGAACAGTTGCTGTGTGGCAAATATCAGAGAAGTAAACAACGTATTTTATCAAAATATAAGGCATTTTTTTATGCCTTATATTCAGTGTTATCGCAGCTTAAAAGTTTAGATATTAGAGCAGTGCAGGTGCATATTACCGGTCCATCTTCTTTTAAGGGAGTTATACCCATAATACTTTAAAATGCGCGATTTCAGCGAGAATTAAACTCGTATCTTGAAGTGACTTGGGTATATATACCCATCA
>NZ_NQMR01000083.1 GCF_002276045.1 Pseudoalteromonas sp. NBT06-2
ACACAATGGGTTGTATTAACGCACAATAAAACTTTCAATAATAATAACATAGTGAAAATGAGAGCTAGTTATTTGAATTTAAAACCACAAAACACAAAAATTTGGACTGATAAATATTCTAATTTATTTTCTGTGATTAAGTTTTAAATTTTCCATAAAAAACCTTATATAATGAATATACCCAACCTCTTTAAGATGCAGAATTCAGTTGGAGTTAAAAACGCTTTAGGTAAGTATTGATTACACAGAATAGGTTATTCCCTTTTCAATATCAATAACGCATCATAATGCGTTTCTAAACCAACCCAGCGAGAACTTCTGCAAAAAATCATGCTCGCTGTTGCCTACATGAATGTAGGTCAGTCTCTTGCTCACAAGTCTGAAGCCTTTTGAATAGATTATAATATTTTAGGAGGGCGTTCATAACTCTGTATTTATCAGGTTAGGCCATATAACGTAAACTATACATCACCATACTGAACAGTTAATGGTGACGCACTATTGATTTTTTTCACTACTAAATAATAAAGCGTATGCTGCTGCAAGATCACATCAGGTTTTGTAATCAAACTATCGTTTTGGAAATTAGAAGAGAGATAAGCACTCGTAGCTAAACGAGTGCTTTAATTTTACGAAAAGTTAAAATGAAAGACCGAGAGATAAGTACATATGCCTACCCGTTGTATTGTAAGTTCGAGGATCTGTATTATCATTAAATCCACTGGCCATAAAAGGTGGATCTTCATCAAAAATGTTATCAATGCCAACCGTAGCGTTCATATTTTCCATAAAGTAAGTAAATCTAATATCATGTATTGTAGAAGAATCGACATCTCTGTATACCTCCCAACCATCCAATGCGCCAGTTTCACCATTTAAAACTTCAACTGTTCTAAATCCAGAGTTAATTTCAGATAACGACACATCATCAACAGACGCCATATCTACAAACTCTTCAACGCTAGCAATAAATCGTACAGTATATGCTACTGACCAATCATCATTTTGTAGGCTTACATTTAAATTAGTTTTCCACCTAGGGAAGTTACCGTCACCACTTGATGCGTCCCAGTAGCGCCCTGCATGCTTGACTATTGAATCATCAGCTTGAATCTTATCATAAGTATCATAGTATGTGGTATCTAGATTTACTTTAAGCATTCCCATTTCAATGTCTGTAGAATATTTAACATTAAAATCGTATCCCGATGAATTAACACCACCCACATTAGTTGTTCTGTCATCTATATCGCTTGAGTTACCATACAAGCCACCAGCATCAGCCCCGTAGCGTGTGATTTTATCGCAATATATTCCCTCTTGAGCACATTTATCTAAGATTAATTGCTCACCGATAGTACCAATAGCATCTGTTATTTCGATATCCCAATAGTCTAACGTTAGCGATACACCATCAATAAAATCAGGGCTATATACTATACCCACAGTCAGAATATCAGCTTCTTCAGGTTGTACTTCAGTGTTACCACCTCGAGTTGAAGATAATTGATCTCCGATTGGTTCAAAACCACCAGCTGGAACACCATCCGCGATACAATAAGAAGTAGGATTAGTAGCACATGGATCTTCTATTGTCGGGCTATTAGCTGCCGCACCAGCAAATAAATCACCGATTGAAGGTGCACGGAATGCTGTTGAATTAGTCGCTCTCACTAACAGATTATCTGTTGGCACCCAACGAATACCAAACTTGCTATTTGTAGTATCACCAAATGTATCATAATCAGAATAACGAATAGCAACATCAATCTCTAAAATTTCAGCAAAAGCAACTCCACTTAATAATGGGAAGTTAGCTTCAACATAAGCTTCATCTACACTATAACCACCTTCAGTAGATAAACGTGCTGAACCAGATGTAATATCTAATGCAATTAAGGCATCAGGGTAGTCAGCCCCTTTTACTTCTCTATGTTCAACACCTAATGCAACACCAACCATACCAGAAGGTAACTCAAAAGCATCACCAAATATACTACCTGATATAATTTGCTGTTCATTTGAACCAAAGTCATGGGCCTCAAAGGTAATAAAATCCATCATAGCTTGACTGATAGCCGTTTCAGTATTTGGTGTACCAAATACATTTAATGAAACACATCCTTCAATTACAGCACTCGGTGTACCACACATTATTTCACCCGATGTAGCATCTAAGAAAGAAGGTCCTACTGCTTCACCTACTTTTTCAAAATTAACCCCGCCCGCGTTATTGGTTGCTGAATCATTAGCGCCAAATATATAAGACACTTCATAACCCCAATCATCATTAATTTCACCATCAAAGCCCATTACCGCACTTACCGTTTCAATTCTAAAACGACTATCACGTCCTCCGGTTTCAACCATACGTCTTCGCCAGTCAGCTATATCAACTGAATTACCATCCTTATCTTTTGGGCCAAACATTTGATTATAATAATTGTCTTTTGAGTATGTTGCCTCTCTAAAGCCAAAAAATGCTAATGGTGCTAAAGGTAATGGTGCCAATTTTGTATCTGAAACTCTACGATTGAAGCTTAACTCAGTGAAGAAACGAATATTATCGTTAAATTCATAGTTTGCAGAAGCAAAAAAACCATAACGCTCTGCCGGTGTTAAATGGTAATTTGCAGGTGCATAATTATAAGTATCTTTGTCCCAATCCCAACAGTCATACCCAGTTGGATTTGAAAAGTCACTTGGATCTGACTGCCCAGGGCCACTACCTGCACCATGAGTGAAAGAACCACAAGATTCACCATTCACTAAGCCATCAATACCGTTGTAACGACCCCAAGGTGGAGCTGAAGACCCCCCTTTAGATATTTCTCCGGTGACATCCATATCAAATTCAAATTGTGACCATGAACGATCACCCGACCATTGTGCCCCTTGCTCAACATAAAATGCATTTACAACAACATTGCCTTTATCTCCAGCAAAGCCGACTGTCACATCAAATGACTTAGTTTCTCCATCCCCTTCTTCAGTAGACGCATCATACATAACGTTAGCTTCAAATCCCTCAAAATCATCACGTGTGATAATGTTTACAACACCTGCTATCGCATCAGAACCATAAATTGCCGAAGCGCCATCTTTTAAAACTTCCACCCTTTTAATAATGGCTGTTGGAATAGTACTTAAATCTACCGAGGCATTAGCACCAGTTCCAGATGCCACCATACGACGTCCATTAAGCAATACTAAAGTTCTAGCAGAATCAAGGCCTCTTAAGGAAACCCTTATCGCACCTGAGCCACCATTATTGATTGAAGTATTAGTAGCAGCCCCTGCAACTGAAGGGATTTCTTGTAAGATATCACCCACATTTGTTATACCTGAAGCCACCAATTCATCACGCCCAATGATCTGTACTGGGTTTGCGCCTTCCATATCAGCACGTCTAATACGTGAACCTGTCACTTCAATTCTTTCAACTTCTTCAGCGCCTTCTTCAGCAGCTGACACATTTGTTGATAAAAAAGAAAGTGAGGATATAGCGAGTGCTAACTTTGAAAATTTAAATAATTGATTGTTTAACATTTCATTTTCTCCCTGATAGAGTATTTATTGGAAAATAAATTGAACTTAATTTTGATTTTAATGTGTTCAATTATCAAACAATAATAGCCTATGGTTAAAATTTAACCACCCCACAAGAAGAATAGTTACTTCCTTGAACTGAATTAATAGATATCCAATTGTTTTAATATATAAATATTATAAATAGTTTTTAAAATAGTGAAGCTTGACCATTTAAAATTTGATCAAAATTAGTATTAAGGTAAGGTAAAATGGATTCAGCTATCGGTCTTATCTGTTTTTCAACATAATGTTCTCTATTGAATATAGCTGTGGTAAATTGCTTTAATTCTGGGCCATTTATTGTAATGACATACTCAACCCACTGACCTTTAGTGGGCACTTTATCAGGATGCGTAGTATGTACTTTTAATGCAGCTTGTGCATGAGGTGGTATATTTTTCACATATTCACTTAAATGTTGCCGTAAACGTTTTTTATAAACTAATTGATGATCAAAATCTCCATTCAAAGTTTTAGCAACGTAAGTTTTTATATATTCATCAACGACTTCACCATCAAACACTTTTCGATAAAGTGTACTTTGAAAATTTCTTGCTAATAATGTCCAATCACTTCTAACCGTTTCCATTCCTTTAAAAATCAACTCCTTTTCTTCTGATTTATTATCAGCATTTTGCTTTCTAACTTGACCCACATAGCGTTTTTTAGATCCCTTTATATCACCACGTATGGTGGGCATAAAAAAAGGACTATATACCGTTTCAAATTCAATTTCTAAATGACTTAAAAGATGAAATTCTTTTTTTAATTTTTTATGCCATTTCAAGTTAATTTCATTTGCTAATTGTTTACCAATTTCATTACATTGATTTTGTGTTAATTCATCGTCTAACTTAATAAAGGTAGAATCCGTATCACCATAGATTACTTCATAGTCAGCTTTTTCTATCCAAAGTTTTGTTTGCTGCATGATCTCATGACCACGTAATGTAATTGAACTCGATAACCTAGGATCATAAAACCGACAACCTGTTGAACCTAAAACACCATAAAAGCTATTCATAATGATTTTTATCGCTTGAGACAACATTTTATCTTTATCTTTTTTAGCTTGATCCCGTGCGCTCCAGAGATCTTTTATCAAATCGGGAAGGTGATGTTGCGTGCGGGAAAATTTTGCATCGTGAAAACCAGAAACTGATGTGCCAACATCATTATTTTTCTCATTAAGCCCTGCAATAAGTCCCATTGGGTCAATCAAAAAAGTTCTTATTATTGAAGGGTAAAGGCTTTTAAAATCAAGTACGATGACATTTTCATACAAGCCTGGATTTGAGCTCATTACATAGCCTCCAGGACTATCAAAACTAACCGGGCTATCACCTAAATTAGGTGCAACATAACCACTGCGATGTAATAAAGGTAAATATAAGTTCACAAAAGCAGCAACTGAACCGCCCATTCTTTCTAAATCTAAACCCGTCAATTGGGTTCTGACTATTGCAAATTCAAGCAAGTTTTCTTTTTTAAAAATATCCCAAACGAGTATGCAATCTTGCAAATTATATTCAGCCAAAGCAATTTTATCTTCTACAAATTGTCGCTCTATCTCTTCCAACCTATTATCAGAGTCAATTAACTTAGATTTACCTAATATTTCAGCTGAAACATTCGCTAAGCTAAAACTCGAAAATTGATAAGTTGCATTGCGCATTAAATCAATCCCATCTAAAACAACTCTACCAGGTACAATCAATTTACCTACTTTAGATTGTTTTAGTTGAACTTTATTGTGCGCCCGACCTAATTTTAATGAGATATTTAATTGTTCAGCTCTCTTTACCAGTAAAGAAAAATCAAAATTGATCACATTCCAACCTATTATTACATCGGGATCATAAAATGTAACTTGTCTTTCAAGTTCAATTAATAATTCTGTTTCATCTTTAACCCAAATAATACCATCACTATCTTGTGCGTTTCCCACCATAATAACCAAAGCACACTGTTCATTATATAAACCAACTGAAAATAAAACCCCTTTTCCACTGCATTCTATATCTAAAGACAACATGCTCAGTTTAGGTTTATATTGTGCATCATCTTTTAGTGATTTCATTTTTGCTTGTGTGACCTCTGTATAGCCATTTTTTTGTGTAAAAATACCCTTTACCCACACTGAGCCACATATAAACCTTTCCATTAAGAACCGATCACAATGACGAATATCAGATTCAAAAGTCGTTATAAAATGCTGACTAAAAATATCTCTTGCTTGATAAAAATGTTTCAACTGAGAAAAGTAAAATCCCACAGCCTTTTTTTGTTTAAAAGTATTTAAAGGTAAGGGTTTACTTTTGTATATTATTTTTTCTTCTTCTAGCAGTCTGCATGCACTCTCTTGATTACTCTGTTCAATAAAAAATACAGCTTCTTCATTAGTAATCATCACTTTTAGCGGACCATACTCAGAAGATAGCCAATAACACAAACAAATTTGGCCATTTAAAGTGTATTGTTGCTTAGAGAGAATAAACCCTTGTAATGTTTGTTGTATCAAAAACCCGTTCCCTTTAAACTAATCACTGTAATTATATACATAACTAGGTCACTGCAACATGCTCTCTGATGCTTTAAAAAAAACAATTCGTAAAATTCACCAGCAAGTTGCAGATAATTTGACCGATTATAAACCACGTAAAAGCCAAAACTACCTAGTTGCAGAAATTGCAAAAACCTTGGCAGGCGAATACCACAAAAGCCAAAGAATTTGTGTACTTGAAGCTGGCACGGGTACTGGTAAATCATTAGCTTATTTTTTAGGCGCTTTACCCTATGCCATTGCAAATAAGAAAAAGCTTGTGATCTCAACAGCGACTGTCGCTTTGCAAGAACAACTTATTGAACAAGAACTGCCATTTTTTGCTAAAAATTCCGGATTAGATTTTCAATTTGATCTTGTTAAGGGCAGACACCGATACGCTTGTGCGCAAAAACTAAAAGCATCGCTTATTGAAGAGCCTGAGCAGCTTGGTTTTATACCTTTGTTAAAATCACCCTTGTCTGAAATGGAAAAAAAATGTCTGGAGCAATTAGTCACAGCCTATACAACAAACAAATGGCATGGAGATCGTGATGCATGGGCCGATACGATCCCAGATAAAGTATGGAGTATAATCGCTGGCGATAAGCATTCTTGCCAACGTCAATTAGCCGAACACCAACATTGTCCTTTTCACAAAGCACGAAACCGTTTAAACCAGATGGATGTGTTAGTCGTAAACCACAGCTTATTATTAGCTGATTTAGATTTAGGTGGAGGTAAAATTCTACCCGAACCCTCAAAAACAATTTATGTCATTGATGAAGCACATCATTTACCAAAAATCACGCGAGACTTTTCATCGGCTTCAGCAACCGTAAAAGGTACATTAGAATGGCTTGATAAACTAGCCAAATTTAATCAAAAATTATCAAATACCATTTCTACACAACGTGCTATCGGTATGAACTTTAAACTGGCAGATGCAATAACAGATACTCAAAAAGAATTAAAAAAAGCCAGAGATATACTTGATGGATTAGATATTAAATACAATGAAGATGACGTCTATCGATTTAAAAATGGCGAATTACCTGAACTTTTATCTCATTTATGTAAAGATATAAGTGATTCTTCTTTATTAGTATCTAAGCATTTATCTAAAATGCATGAATCTTTGATCCTTGATGTAAACGATGGTGATGTTAAACCTCATAAAGCTGATCCTATTTTGGCTGAAAGTGGTGTTTATATTCAAAGAATAGAAAACCTCAATAAACTTTGGAATAATCTAAACAAAGGTACCGCTTCAAGCCCTCATGCTCGTTGGCTTACACAACAAAACTATAAAAATCATCATGATCATTTATTAGCTGATAGTCCTATTGAAGTTGGGTATTATTTAAAAGATAAGTTATGGCAAGAATGTGCTGGCGCTGTTTTATGTTCAGCAACATTAACAGCTTTAGGGAACTTTGATCATTTTGCTTTTGAATCTGGGTTAGCAGGTGAAGAAGGCGTTAACTTCTTAAAAGTACCTTCCCCTTTTGACTATCAAGAACAAGCGCAACTTTTACTTCCTGATATAAAATGTGAACCAACAAATAAAAACTTCACCAAGCGCTTAATTGAAGTAATGCCGAATTATATTGAAAAAGAAAAAGCGAACTTAGTTTTGTTTGCTTCTTATTGGCAAATGAAAGAAGTTGCCCAAGGTTTAAGAACAAAAGGTTATAATTTATTATTACAAGGTGAGTCATCACGTGAGTATTTAATAAAGCAACACAAAAAATCCATAGATAAAAATAAAGGTTCAATTTTATTTGGCACTCAAAGCCTCTCAGAAGGTCTTGATTTACCTGGTAAATATCTAGAAAATCTAATTATAACTAAAATTCCTTTTGCTGTGCCAACTTCACCAATGGAAGAAGCGCAAACTGAACATATTCAAAATAAAGGTGGAAATCCATTTTTATCAATCACAGTACCTGAAGCCTCTAAGAAATTAGTGCAAAGTTGTGGTAGACTGCTTCGCAAAGAAAAAGACTCTGGTCGTATCGTTGTATTAGATCGTCGTCTCGTCAGTAAGCGTTATGGCAAAGCTATGTTAGATGCCTTACCCCCTTTCAATAGAAAAATAGAGTAATTAATTTAAGTGCTAGAACTCGCTTTAGACCCTTCAACTTGGGTAATATTATGTGCAGTCGCATTAGCTGCAGGCTTTATCGACGCAATTGCCGGTGGTGGTGGAATGCTTACTGTTCCCGCATTATTAACGGCAGGTTTACCGCCTCATATTGCTTTAGGCACAAATAAACTGGCTTCGAGTTTTGGCTCACTTACAGCTAGCGTAACTTATTTTAAAAAGAATTTATTTCAACCTAAATTTTGGCTAAAATCAATTATAGCGACAGCTTTAGGATCTTTAATTGGTACTTTAGTCGTTGATAAACTCAGCATTGATTTTTTAAATAAATTACTACCATTTATAATTATAACAGTTGCTATATACAGTATATTTGGCAAGTTAAGTCCTGAAAAAAAAACCAAACTACCTGACATCACTTTAGGGCTAAAAATAAAGCAAATTGTACAAGGTAGCTTATTAGGTTTCTTTGATGGCTTAGCAGGTCCCGGTACTGGCACATTTTGGACTGCTTCAAATTCATTATTATATAAAATGAATTTACTACTTAATTGTGGTTTAGCGCGTTCAATGAACTTTGTAAGTAACTTTATATCTCTTATTGCTTTTGTTGCCTTAGGTCATGTTAACTTTTTATTAGGTGCCACTATGGGCGCATTTTTAATGCTAGGTGCTTGGATCGGTGCACACTCAGCAATTAAATTTGGCAGTAAAATTATTCGTCCTATATTTAATACTGTAGTCATTATTTTAGCGGGTAAGCTTGCATATGAGGCTTTCATATAAATGAACGCACAAATATTAGAACGTTTACATATCCAAATTGAAAAAATAAAACGAGATGCTAAAGCCTTTGATAATGCAAAATGGTTTGATAAAAACCGTTATATGAGATCAAAGCATAGGTTATTTGATGCTACTTTATTTAATACTCGTAGTATGATTTTGCTGGATTATGTTGATGAATTATCAGAAACTTATGTAAACCTACCACCTATAACTCACCGTAGAAGCTATGAATACGCTATTGAAAGATTGACAACACAACTTGAAGCTGTGATCAGAGTATTAAAATCAACTCCCGTTTGGCAAAAAGATTTAGACAGCAATAAATTTGTAAAAAAGAAAACATATTATAAAAAAGCCGTAAAAAAAATAATGCAATCTTCACACGAACTTCATCAAGAACTGGCTAAGAATAAAGAGTTTGAAAGACGTTTATTAGTTATGATTGAAGATAAAAAAGCCTTATTGCATAGAGCGTGCGATGATAAAGCGAGTGAAATTAATCTAGAAATACTATCAATTCATGGCAGATTAGGGAGATGTCGAAAAGCGATTTCAGCAACTGAAGATAATATTAAATTTTCTGAAAAAAACAAATAAATTGCCTCGAACCCATGAGTTAGATTTGCCTCACGTTTTGGTATAAACTAAATTAAGTACAATGAGTTTGAATTAAATTTATTTAAAGAGCTGATTCAAATAAATATAAAAATAAAATTTCATGTTTTATATGGAGTATTAGATGAAACTGCATGATGATATACATAATTATTATGAAAAATTAGTGCTTGATGAAGTCATTAAACAAAAAATAAGTGAATCTTTAGATGTCGATACATTAGCTGATTTTTGCTGTACGGTACTAAATCAGCTTCCTCCAAGATATATTCGCTTTGAAGTTGATCTTGCTTTTTATTTACCTCAATCTGAGCGTATAGAAATGGAA
Source organism: Pseudoalteromonas sp. NBT06-2 (assembly GCF_002276045.1). Lineage (GTDB taxonomy): Bacteria > Pseudomonadota > Gammaproteobacteria > Enterobacterales > Alteromonadaceae > Pseudoalteromonas. The sequence continues at coordinate 9,973 of NZ_NQMR01000083.1, forward strand.
GAACAAGTCAGAGTAGCCATTGAAGAATCTATAAAATTAATATCAATGAGGGGGGACAATTGATTAGTTCTAGTTTAGATAGCGCACCTGAACATATAAAATTAGCCATTGACTTAATTATGTTATTAGAAAAAGAAGAACTTGAATCACAAGTTATTCTTGATGCATTAGAAGTTGTAAAAAATGACTTTAAAAAGAAGTTAGTTCAGATATCAAGTGTTTAATTTGCTATCTGAGTTTAACTAATTAACCTAGCCTCGAGTTAATTAGTTAATGTAGAATTTTAAAAATAAGTGAAGTATTTATGCCAGCAAAAGCAAAATTATTACTCCCAATATAATCAGTTTTTATTTCTCGACCCTCACATTTAATGTAATCAAGACACCGCATTGAACATATACCCGTACTACTTGGAAATGCAGGTTTTAGAGCTCAGGTAGGAGTCGAGTACAAGGCATGATTTGTAATTCATTTATACCAATTCCGATAATAAAGTGACCATTCAGAGCTTATGAGGTTTTACAATTCTAGGCATGTCAGTGAATTCATGGTTATTCCCTTTATAACTGATATAACAACGAAGTGTAAATTCTCAAAAGCTCCTTTTAGGCAGATTTAAAAGCGCTTTATTCTTCGTTATTGGTTTTGATAGCGCAGCATAAACCCTGCTTAAACTCGCCGAGACGAAGCTTCTGAGCAAACCCACAGTTGGCTTGAAAGGTACCTACATTCCTGCATCAACACGCCTTGAATTGGGGTCGATCAGATAGTTCTGAAACATGTATTTAAAAGTAATACCAATACGAGTAAGTTAGTGATCAAATTTTAATAAGGATAAATTTTCAAGAACAAAGCGCTTGATTGAGTAATTATTTATTCGTATAACATGGGTATATGCCTAAATAGCTCTTTAAGGAACTAATAAATCAAAAAAGGATGGATGAAATTTAAAATAAGATGAAAGTCAACTTACTCTTGATTTTAACAGCATAATAAAACATGTATTTGCTATACCACTACCCAATAGTTTATCTTAATATAAAAAATAAAATTAAAAATTATGATTAAACTCAGTATCAAAGCACGCATTCTTATTTTTGTAATACTTTTTGAAATATTTGCCTACAGCAGTATTCAATTATTTAATAACTATATATATAAAAAAGAGCTTATTGAGTTAAAACATAAAGAAATACAACAAACCTTTATCGCAAGCACCGAAAAAATAAATAACTTAAGCCAAGTAATGGAACGAAATGTTATAGATTTAGCGATTACTGGAGAGCATTTATATTCACTAAAGCTAGATGGCTTTTTGGATATGAAAGCACTCGAGTCTAAAGCCCAACAATTACTAGTTTCAAATTTCACCAACTTCCCCCAAGCCATTGGTGGTGGTATATGGTTTGAACCTTATGCTTTGGATCAAGCTGTGCAATATTTTGGTCCTTATGTTTTTAAATCCCAAGGAAAAGTGAAGTTTAGCTGGAATTTAAATACCTCACAATATGATTATCACAACCAAAATTGGTATCGTATTGCATCTCAAGATAATTGGGGAACAAAAAAAAATACGCTTAAACCACTTTATTGGACCACTCCTTACAGGGATACTGCGGGTTCTTTTTCTTTGATGATGACAGTGGATGCCGTCATGTTTAATGAAAATAGGAAACCGATAGGTATTACCACAGTTGATTGGGAACTCACACAATTAACCTCATTTTTAGAATCAGTAAGCATTACTGAGAACTCATTTCCTTTTCTTATACACCAACCTACAGGGAAAGTTCTAAGCTATCCAAAAGACCCTCAACTAATATTGCAACAAATTGAAAAGCTACCTTGGGGCACCGCTTTATTAAATAAATCAAAAATAAATAAGCTAAGCAGTCTCAATAACATTATTATTAGTGATAAAAAATACAATATTTATTTCTATCAAACTCAAAGCGGTTTTATTTTTGGCTCTATCAGTCCATTATCTGATTTAGAAAAAGAAGCTAAAAGTATTACTACGATTACTTTCTTAATAGGCAGTGCAATTGGTATTTTATTTATCATTATAGTGTTTTTATTAATGCAAATTTTATTTAGACCATTTGATAAGGTTTTAAATTTAATCAAAAAATCAATAACTCATAAAGAACATAATAACAACATTATTGAAGTTGAACAGATTGACTATTCAATGAACAATGAATTTACCCCTATAATACAAGAGCTTAATGAAGTTTATAAACAAGTATCTCACTATATGCTGGAAATATCGTTAAATAATGATAATTTAAGAAAATCAAAAGACGAAATTAATGCGCTTAATGATAATTTAGAAAACAAAGTAGAATTAAGAACTCAACAATTAGCCGATAAGACACAAGAGGTTGTAAAATCTTTAGAGCAACTTAAAAATACCCAAAAACAACTCGTAGAACAAGAAAAAAATGCTTCTCTAGGAAGATTAGTAGCAGGTGTTGCGCATGAGATAAATACCCCTTTAGGTGTATGTATTATGTCAGCCTCTTTTATGGTGTCTAAATTAAATTCCCTAAACGAACGCTTTGAATCTGGAAAACTAAGTAAGAGCTACTTTAAAACTTGCTATCTAGCGCTCAGTGAAAGCGCAGATCTACTAAGTAATAACCTAAAACGCGCATCAGATCTGGTAACCAGCTTTAAAGAAGTTGCCGTTGATCAATCCGCTGATGAATTTAGGAAATTTAAACTTTGTGATTATTTATCCAAAATTATGCGCTCTTTACAAGCTAAGCTCACACATAAAAATATAATTTTAAAGCTAGAATTTGAAGGCGATGATTTCACAATATACTCAAATCCAGGTGCTATATCGCAAGTTATAACCAACATAATAGATAATGCTTTCATACACGGCTTCGATACTATGAATTCAGGAAAGGTAAGCGTTATCCTAACTAAAGAAGTACACAATATAACACTTAAAATTGCCGATAATGGTAAAGGAATGAGTGATGAAACACTAAAAAATATTTTCGACCCATTCTTTACAACAACAAGGCATACAGGCACAACAGGTTTAGGCATGCACATCGTCTACAACTTAATATCACAACAGCTAAATGGTAAAATAGAGTGTAATAGTAAGTTTGGTGAAGGTACAAACGTAGTCATTAAATTGCCTTTGACTCAAAGTAAGTTGTTATAACGCCATTTTATTCAGGACAAATTTTACTTTCACTGTTTGCAAAATAATAGGAGATGGATTTTAGTTTTTTAACTTAGAAAAACCGAGATTAAGTTTATTTTGAATTCAAGATTAAAAACAAATCTATACCCATGACACCTCAAAATTGGCGATTTCAGCGAGAATTAAACAGGATTTAGGTAAGGCATTAATTGAAGATAATAGTTGTTCCCTTATCAAAATTAATAACGCAGCATAAACCCTGTTTAAACTCGCCGAGACGGCGTTTCTGAGCAAACCCACTTCATCATTGCGTTGGTTCCAAAGGTGTCTACATTCCTGCATCAACACGTCTTGAATTATGTTCGCTCAGATAGCTCTGAAACATGCATTTTGAAGCAACATGTGTTGTAATTTTAATAGAGGGAGATGGTTAAGTATACAGCTAGCTACCTACAGTAAACTTCACCCATAACTAGACTTTTAAAACCCTAACTGATAAACAGATACTGAAAAAAATAAGCTATTGTTGTATTATTACACTTAGACTATTCAAGATATTTAAGAACCATAATGGCAATGCAACAATTCAATTCTGAGCTAATAATTAAGCAAATAAATGTATCTGATGAAAATACTTCAACCACATTTAAGAACAGCACACCCCTTAATCACGAAACAGATGAAACCTCATCTAAAATAGTGCTTGCTACGATTAACGCTAAGTATATTCATGCCAGTTTAGGTTTGCGCTATCTTTACGCTAATTTAAAAGAGTTACAAAATAACTGTGAAATAAAAGAATTTGTTATTCAAACTCGTCCTATCGATATTGTTGAAAAAATCTTGGAGTCAAAACCCACTATTGTTGGTTTTGGTGTATATATCTGGAACATCATAGAAACAACAAATGTTGTTAGTCTGTTAAAAGTGATAGCCCCTGAAATTAAAGTTGTTTTAGGTGGGCCAGAAGTGAGTTATGAATCTGAAGGACAAGCCATTGTTGCGTCTGCCGACTACGTACTAACAGGTGCAGCTGAAGTAAGTTTTTACAATTTATGTAAAGATATTATAAATAAAACTGAACCTGAGCAAAAAGTTTTAACATCTAAACCATTTGAATTGAAAGACCTTGCGTTGCCTTATGAATATTATAGCGATGAAGATTTAAATAATCGCTTACTCTATGTTGAAGCATCGCGTGGTTGTCCATTTAAATGTGAGTTTTGTTTATCCTCTTTAGACACAGCATCAAACCCTTTTGAACTAGAAGTCTTTCTTGAACAAATGGAGATCCTCTACCAGCGCGGCGCACGAAATTTTAAATTTATAGATAGAACTTTTAATTTAAATATTAAAACCACAATGCAAATTATGCAGTTTTTCTTAGACAAGGAGAATGATGAGCTCTACCTGCACTTTGAAGTAGTACCAGATCATTTGCCTCGAAAATTAAAAGAGGTGTTAACTCAGTTTCCTGAAGGCAGTTTACAATTTGAAATAGGGATCCAAACTTTTGATCAGCAAGTACAGGCTAATATTAGCCGTAAGCAAAATAACCCTAAATCAAAAGAAAATTTAATTTGGTTAAAAGAGCATACCAATGCGCACATTCATGCAGATCTCATTTTTGGTTTACCAGGTGAAACATTTGAATCATTTGGAGATAGCTTCAACCAACTCTATCAATGTCGTCCTCATGAAATTCAATTAGGAATTTTAAAGCGTCTTAAAGGTAGTCCTATCATTAGGCACACAGAAGCATTTGATCTGCGCTTTAATCCATTGCCACCATTTAATATATTAAGTACTGATCGTGTTGATTTTTCGACAATGCAACTTATTAATCGCTTTGCAAGATATTGGGACATGATAGGTAATTCAGGACGCTTTAAATATGTATTGCCAGAAATATTAGAGGGCAGCCCATTCGAAAACTTTATGGCTCTAACCAATTGGCTCTTTGATGAAACAGGGCAAACACATCAAATTAATTTGAAAAGGCTCTATGAGCTATTATCACAAGCGGTCGAAGCTTTATTTCCAGAAAAGCATCGACTTGTTATTTCAAAAATTGAATTAGACTACACTGCGTCTAAATTAAAAAGTAGATTCGACACGCTTAATCTTTATGCAGGTCAAAAGACTAAATCAACAAGTCAAATTAATTTCGTGCAACGACAAACTCGGCATATGAGTTAAAATAACAAACTATAGTGATCCCCATAAATATCTTATTATTTTTATAAAAAGAAAATGAGGATCACTTACTCCTTCCTCTAATTATCAAATCCCTTTTTTCTCCTAACAGACAGACAAGTAAATCGCCCTAAAGTACTATCATAACGACTTTGAATACTAAACATATTTCCGAGGGTTATTGCTATTGTATTTTCTATTAATTCTCGCCATAAAATGTTGCTGCTTTTAAGTTTGAATCTTAAGTAAGGGCCACCTTGAATTTGCGAGATTGCTATACTCGTGCTACTTGGAAATGCAGATTTTAGAGCTTAGTATATGGAGTAGAACCTATTTTAAAACTTTAAAAAAAGCTAAATAATTTGCGTAATTGTTACTTTAACTTTTCAAGTATTTCATATTATTTCATATTATTTCTCCGAGAACATCATAGTAAAAATGTTCGTTTTTATACTGCTTTTGGCCAAACTGGTGCCACATACTTAGCAATACTCGCAACTGCACTACATTTTTCATTGATACAAACGGATACATAGGTTTACATCCACTTACTTACAAAACGACTTTAAAATACAAATTCACCAATTCAACCATAAAGGTATTCATTCATACTGAAATACATACTAACTTCTGTACTCGTTTTATCAGCTAATACCATAGCTAATCAAAATCAAGCAATTAAAAGTTCTCATTCTATACCCAAGCCACTTCAAGATGTGAGATTCAGGACTGCTGAGCAATTCATGATCTAGGCGCATCTTTGCATTAATGGTTACTCCCTTAAAAAAAGATGAACCGGCAATATGCTCCTGCATTGCTCTAGTACCTACATCCATGCAGGCAACAACGAGCATGATTTGCTCAGAAGTCCCTGTAAGGTTGGTTTATAAATACTTTATGCAGCGTTATTGATTTTGAAAAGGGAATAACCATGTTCTCAATCAATGCCTTGCCTAAAGCATTTCTAATTCCAACTGAATCCTGCATCTTGAAGTGGTTTGGGTATATATTTATTGCCGCAGGTTTTGGTGATGCAGATTTGAAACATGATAAATTGGAAAATAAAATGGATGATTTTGATGATGATACTTCAGCCCAAATTGGTTACCACTACCAAATGACTGATATATTTTCTGTTGATACTAGATATATAAGCTCCTCTTCTTTTAGTTTTAAAAAAATACTTTCTTTTGGCTTATTAAAAGAAAGTATTGATTACTCTGTATTCACCCTATCAGCTCAAGCAAGACAACCAATTACACAAAACTCATATATTTATGGAAACCTTGGTGTCGCTAGGTATAATTGGGAATATGCAACATCTAAAATAGATATAGATCATTCTGGGTTTGGTGGGTTATTTTCTTTAGGTTATAGGTATCAATGGAACAAAGTTTAACTTTCATTGGAGCACCAATGATTAACAATGGAAGATATGAAAAAATTATTTTACTACCGGAATTGGTTATAGATTCTAGTATCTCAATGAATATAGTTAAATAAAACCCAGAAATGTAAAGTATATTTCTTTATGAAACTGCTATTTTTAATTTAACCTTAATTACTTTTACTAGAAAAATAAAGTGAATATTTAAAGCTGAAATTACTGAGAAGTCTCCTTAATATACCGTTATGTTTCTCGAGGAAAATTATGTTTACATTGGAAGTTGAACAAGGATTAAAGCTTGTTTTAATCGAGCAAAAATTTGCTTCACAGTATTTCGAAATAGTTAATAGAGAACGTGAATATTTAAGCCAATGGTTAGCTTGGCCTCCACACGCCAATAACGAAGATTTCTTTTTAAGTTTCATCAGGCGATCGCTGAATGATTATAAGGATGGAAAGTCACTCGTTTGTTCTATGCTCTACAAAGATAAATTAGTCGGAAATATCAGCTTTAATAGTATTAATAACGAACTCAAAAAAGTTGAAATCGGCTACTGGCTTAGCGCTGAATATCAAGGCAATGGAATTGTAACTAAATCAGTTTCCAAGTTAATTGAAATGGCATTCACTGAACTTAACATACTAAAAATTCAAATATCAGTAGCAGTTGAAAACCAGCCGAGTCGCAAAGTCTGCGAACGTTTAGGTTTTAACCTTGAAGGGATTATTACTCATGCAGAAAACTTAAATGGTCGTGTCGTTGATCATGCTATTTATGGGTTAAGCCGTAATATTTGGTCCGATTAGATATAATTTATCCAATATTTTTTGACATAAACATACTATATGGGTCATCTTGATAATCACCAAAAGGTTCACACACATCAAAATCAAATTCTTGATAAAGTTTTTGTGCTGGTATAAATGAATTCATTGTACCCGTTTCCAAACTTAACTTTTTATATGAACGAATAATCGCTTGTTTGATAATATGCTCTAACATTTTACGCGCTATACCTTTACGTAAAAATTTATGTGATGTGCGCATAGATTTTATTTCCCCATGCTTTTTATCAAGCTCTTTTAAAGCACCAATTCCAGCTAAGTTTTCATTTATCCATAGGCTCCAAAAAGTTATTTCAGGTTGTTCAAGTGCTGTTAAATCTAGTGCGTGAACACTTTCTGGCGGAGAATGAGATAACATATCCTCATGATGCTCTTGCAACAAAGAAATCACTTCTTCATGCCTTAATTTACCAACCTTAATATGCATATAAAACCTGTATTTAACGGTGTATTTAACGAGCCTGTTGAATTACCCATATTAATACTTTGTAGTCAGAACACTCTACCGATTAAAGTTTATTTTAACAAGCTTCAATGAAGCCAGCGACACGCTTTTATCAAGTAACTGCAAGATTGATGTTAAACGACATCGAATTTATTCGGGAGAAATATGAACTAGGTAAAATAATAATATTCGGACATTCTTGGGGCGGGGATCTAGCGGCACATTATGTTGATAAATATCCAAAATCAGTATGGGGATATATTATTGCCTCCACTGCTCACCATTATAAAAACAATAGCTTGGTGCTTATGGTCTACTTATTATCTCCGCGGTAGAGTTACATAAATTGCCACTACGTAGTGAAATTAAGTAAAATACAGTTTACGATCTTTTTGGCAATCGACTTATTGAAAATTATCAATATTTATATCCAAACTTTAAGGTTAAGGGGGATTTTCGTGTGGTTTATACGACATATGGGATGAAACAACTATGCTCAAAGCCTCTCAATTAACCCCAAATGCTATCAGTTTTATATTCCCACAAAGAGGGTTGCTTGCACTAACTTATGGTGCAAACTACAACAAGCATGTTGCTTGCACTATAAGTTGACATAAAGTGAAAGCAACAATCAACAACTTACCGCTAAATCTGCATAATAAGATGACATAGAAATGAACTGATAGATGACATAACCTTACTGAATTGCACTATTAGTTGGCATAAAGTCTATCATTGCTGAATATTTAAAATTGATGCATTAAACATATTAAAACAGCTTAAGCTTTAATATTTTACACGGTTACTAAATAATATTTTGGCTACTTGAGCAACTTAGAGTGTTGATCTTAATTGCTCTACTGAATCCAAAATAGTTTAAAGTTGCAAAGCCCCTTTTTATACAACAAGTTTAAGGCTTGCTTTTTTTACCGCTACCACCAGTGTAGTCACCCCTCCAAAAGTCTTCGTTCCAAAATAGATATTCGCTAAAGTCTCCGTGTTTTTCTGGTGATCCATCCCTTAATCCAAATTGTGTGAGATGAACTCGTTTTTGTACTTCTCTATCAGGGAAAGCTTTTACCGCACCTCTAATAATATTAAACCAAAATCCGGCGGTTTTGTCTGAAAATGAATTAGTGTCTTCAAGGAATTGATCTATCCACATTAAAAGTGAACCTCTAGGTGTGAAATCATATGCAAGGTTTTCAGTCATATCGTTGTATGGATTTAAAGTAACGTTGTAGAAGGTACTTTGTTTATTCTTAAGTAAATAAGGGTGAACCACTTGGTTTAGGTCTTTAATGCTACATGCAGCTGCTAAGTAAACAATATTATCGAAGTCAATATGTTGATATTGAGAAAGAATATTGTTTGCAACAACAGTCCCCATACTATGTCCAATTAAGTTAATATTTTCATCATTTTTGTATGCACTATAAAACATTTCAAAAAATAAATTAGCAGCAGTCGTAGCATTCTGTAATGGTACACCTTTGTGGCTGCTATCATTGATTAAGACAAGATCTGTTCTTCTTAACATTGAATTCCATGCTCCTTTACCTAATCCATCTATAAAAGGAGAGGAAACGAGCTTGGTTGGGTTAATTACGCTAAACCAGTCAGTAAAGGCAAATCCAGTATCATTAGGGCTGTTGTGTAGTAAGAAACTTGCATCGTCAACATTCTTTAATGCGTTACCGTATTCTATTTCTTCTTTTGAATTGTAGCTCTTAATTGCAGCGTTTTGACTAAACAATATTCTGTATGTTGAGGCAGGAATTCTAGCTACGCTCCTAAATAAATCTTCCAAAAGAATAAAAGGGGAAGATATAGGTCCTAAAAACTTAGATTCTTCACCATTTCTTAGAAAAAGTAAATGGTCTATATAGTTGGTAAAGGGACCAGAGTTCCACGACAAAAAAAGTGGATATTTATTATCGTCAAGCATTTCTTGTTTTAAATTCTGGACTCGCGAGGTTGCTGTATTATGAGAATTTAATCCGCCATGAATAAAAATCGTTAACTCAAGTTCGGGTTTTTGTTTTTTTAATTTGTCATAGTTAGCGATGATGCCTCTTATGTACTTTTTTTCATCTGCTCTGGGAATTTTTTTTTCATTTTTTGGTTCGAGGAGTCGACCTTCTTCATCAATATAGATTTGGTAAAATTGAACGTCATCCTCTTTTTCCATCAGTACTACTGATGTAGAAGAGCAGGCAGATAGAAATATAACCGTGATAATACTAAACAGAAGTTTTATTGCTAATTTCATGTTGATTTCCCTATATCAATTACATGAAGTTAGTTCGTTGCTACACTACTCCATGTGTTTAGTGTCTAAATATAAAACTACTCTTTTTTATATGTCAAATAATGTATGTATCAATCAATTTTCATAATTGTTTTTTTAATGACGAATATGAGGTTATATTTAAATTATTTAACTATCGGAAACTAGTGCATAAAGTTGCCGTAATAGTAAGAGTTATTAGATATCTTACTTATCTCATTTTTTAAAGCCTCTTCTGAGGCTTACTAAAGGTCGGAGACTTAAGTTTACCACGTAGTTGAAAATAAGATCATAACTCCGTAGCTGGTTTCTTCTTTATATCTGATCTCGATTTCATTACCTGGTAATGGCTCATTTGCTATTATTCCGTCACCGAGCACTTGGGTGTTAGGATCCGCAACAATTCCCACCCCAATATTAAAACTGTTACCTTCATCATCTCGTTTCCACGCATACATACCACCAAGAGCAACAGCGCTGATTATATTTTCATCACCTGGTTGCAAAGCAACAAAAGGCCCAAACCCTCTACCATTTTGATTATAGTCGGGAATATAGTGGGCTTCTAGTACAATACGAGGAGTCCCATTACTTTCTTTATCTACACGAACAATACCGTCAACAACAGTGGCTGATTTAACTCTGTCGCCTGAACTTGCGTTCATTGTATATGAAATTCCCATCCCAAAGCCTAAATCATCAAAAATAGTACTCCCCTTTGATTTTGACTTTGCTACTTCCTCAGCTGCTTTTTCTGCTAATCTTGCAGTTTCTTCAGCTACAACAGCTAGCGCATCAGCCGCAGTTTCTGCTGTTTTAACCGCTTCTGCCTTTGCTTTAACCGCTTCTGCCTTTGCTTTTTTCGCTTTAGCTACTGCTTCAACTGCTTTTTCAGCTACTGTTTGTTGAACTACTTCAATTGCAATAGCTGGAAAAGTATATATACCACTAAGTAGTAGTAGCATTGGAGTTTTTATCATTTAATTTCCCTATTAAAGTTGTTTTGATACAACTATAACTTTTACCACAACCTTAATTTAGGAACAAGTGACTTAGATAAATTTTATATTCGACTTATGGGTATTAGAATAATTTTAATTTGAAAACAATAGAGCACACATCACACATCACACATCACACATCATTTATGACAACACTACAGCCAAAAAACTGGATTCATCCTCATGATTAAGGTCGGTTACTCATTCTTGTAAAAGTAATAAATATCATGAATCAACTCAAACTATATTAAACTAATTTTACAGTTTTATGCCCTTATTCTACTAAACTAACTATTGCTTTTGACAGGCCCTACAAATTATTTCTTGCCAATTTATTATTTAGCTCAAGCCATAAAAGAATCTAAGTTTGAGTATGCCGAACCAATGGTTTTCCAATATAATACTGGAAATCAAGACTCATAAAAGTCAAATGCAAAAAATTGCTTTAGCTCTCTATAAAGAGGTGTAAAGAAATATACGAGGGAAGTCCATTCAGGTGCATTTCCTATTAGACCCGTCCTCGTCAACCTACCAAGTAATGCCCCGAGAACATCGATATTCACACCAACTTGATAAGCACAATATTGATTCGCTTCCTCATTTTGCTCGTGCGGGTTAGGTAAAGTCTCATCATCCGCCACTTTTTCAGGTTCCTTAACATGTAAATCATTTGTATATGGAAGACCTCCTTTATCCAAATAATAAAGAATTAATACTTCCCTATATGATAACTCAGAGAATATTGATAATATTTCTTGATAAAAATCAGGTTGTTTCTCAATCAAGCCTAGAGAATCACTTACCACAAAAAGATTCTTTAAAGTATTGATCTTTTCAACTGTGGAAGCTCTTTCAACTGCTTCAATTGTTCTTATAAGACATGCTAAATAACTAGGGCTCTTTCTTTTAGCTTCAGACAGAGTTATTTCATCAGATTCCAATTTAGCCAAAATATTATTTATAGTATTTTGTTCAGAAACTTTTTTAATAAAAGAAAAGATTTTTGTCGCTGATTTTATTTCAGGAGCTATTAGATAAGCCATTTATATTTCCTTTTTATTTAAATAAAGAAATATGAGGCTGCATTAAAGAACATACCCATAGCTAAGAAAATAAAACCAGAAACAAGTAAAATGACACCTAACTTTGATTCAATATCCAATAAATGGATAATTGTACCTGTTACTACAGGGTACTTTTGAGTATTACCATTTACAACATCTTGAAAAGCTCTTATTGAAACCTCATGTGCTATTAAACAGTTCTTTACCCAAGTTAATATGGACTTTACTCTCCAAGCAAGTAAAATCGAACCTACCCCTGTAAAAATAGCTCCTATAATCTTTAACCAGATCGTTATATCCATTGGTATATTCAAATTTTCAATTCCGTTAGTTGAATTCTGATCTTATATTCTCCTGAGAGAATAGTTATTGGTACTTAAATTCGGCATATATTCTTCAAATTGATAATAATTAATAACCACAAAACGTTGTAAATAATCACTTAATTTAAATCAGTATTCGCTCAGCATCAATAAGTTTATTTTGGTTTAATTAAGATCTATTCCGCGCAATTAGTTTAAGCTTGAATAAAATGTCATGTCTAGTTTTAGATACTACATAATGACATTTTAAGCATTATTATTTCTTGTTTCCGTAATTTTAATCAACTATTATTTTACTAAAATAACGATTTCGTACTATCCTAATTGCATCTGGCGTAGTCATTTTTTCAGGAGGGAAGTCTAGTATAATATTAATAATGTCAGCCATTGCATTATTACTAAACTTAAAGTCTTCAGGTAAGTCGTTCGAATGTTTGTCAAATTGACCGTCAAACGCTAATACGAAGTCTTTTATATCTGTCGCACGTCCTTCAATAACTGTCATTGGTAATTCTGTGTGTGTTGGTTCTATATGCTGTCTCTCAAAATTACCGATAGCCTCAATTACCTCCGCACGACTAGGCCAATATTTACTGTCATATTTATTACCTAGACTTTTCATTTTAGGACCAAGGTGATGTTCATATAGATAATTAGCTTCACTTGCTTGGTGAATCATATCATCTACGAATTGACAATCTTCTCTTTCAATTCCTGAATAATTAGATAACTCAGTTTGTCTTCGAAGTTTTTTAGCAAGTTTGAAAGATAAATCAATTATTTCTTTTTGCAGGATTACGTATTCACGATAATCATCTCTATTTTTTATAACATCTTCTTTGTTATAGTCTACGGATAACCAAATGTGTTCAAGAGTCATCCAAAGATTAGCGTTTTGTTGTTTATCTGAATAACCAAATTTACTAACTAATTCATCGAATGCACTTTTTAGCTCATCAGCACGCTCTATAATTCTTTCCATTACCTCCCAGTAAGAAGACAATATTCCAGAACACTTGTTACTTTCTAGTTCACGGTTTATAAATGCTTTACAAAATACTAAAGGGCTATCTTTTGGAAGTTTTTTCATTTTATTTCCTGACTAAATAGTTTCGATTAGCTTAATTGCAATTCTAAAGTGCAGCCGTATCGGTAAAAATATTTTTTGGAATGTTGAGATCTATTATCTATCAACAAAACCTGCTTCTTTGTATTGCCTATCCGAGTTATTTAAATTTTATAGTGTGTTTTCTAGATAACCAGCCTTGTATATACTCCCCATCTACTTCAACTTCAACAAGTAACCAAGCTCTGTTGGATTTATCTAACACCTCTACCAAACTACCAATTGGTAGCTTATATAAAATATTTGATTTCATACTAGGTTTATCTCTAAAGCGAAGGTTATTAACTTTGGTTGCTCGATAATTGATAAGCAAGGCACTATCTATTGATTTCCTCACAAAAGATTTCACTTCTCTAGTGGTATTTAACTTAAGAAGTCCATCATTAGCCTTTTCCTTTGAATTATAAATTTCATTTGTAATTAAGCCGAGCATTATCGGCCAGAAAAAATGTATAAATATAATTTTCAAAGCCTTTTTAGCTTTATCTGACAATAAATCAACATCTACAAAGCTGTTTAATTCATTAACTATTTCATCATCAAAATCAGAAAATGATTCTCCAACTTCAATTTCTGAAAAAGAGTGAGATCTAAATATAGCTTGGTGGTTATTTATAAAATCTGATACAGACGATAAACCTGCTTTAACAGCTAACTCATTCATGGATGATAAACCAATGTTATTTAATACACTTTGGTAATTATTAATATAATCAAAGTCCACTGATGATAAACCAGCCTTAACAGCCATGTCATTTATGGATGATAAACCAATGTTATTTAATGCACTTTGGTAATTATTAATATAATCTGAGGCCACGGATGATAAACCAGACTTAACAGCCAAGTCATTCATGGATGATAAACCAATGCTATTTAATGTACTTTGGTAGTTGTTAATATATTCAGAAGCTACTGATGATAAACCAGCTTTAACAGCCAAGTCATTTATGGCCGGTAAACCAATGTTATTTAATGCACT
>NZ_NQMR01000084.1 GCF_002276045.1 Pseudoalteromonas sp. NBT06-2
TGAGGCCACGGATGATAAACCAGACTTAACAGCCAAGTCATTCATGGATGATAAACCAATGCTATTTAATGTACTTTGGTAGTTGTTAATATATTCAGAAGCTACTGATGATAAACCAGCTTTAACAGCCAAGTCATTTATGGCCGGTAAACCAATGTTATTTAATGCACTTTGGTAGTTTTTAATATAATCAGAAGCCACTGATGATAAACCAGTCTTAACTGCCAAGTCATTTATTACACTATGAGTGTTCATTAGATCGGAAGTTAATGAGGCTCTCCCTGATATAAAACCTGTTGTAGAAATAAGGTTTCTAATAGATGGTGGTATAATAGAATCCAATGCTTTCTGGTAGTTTTTCATTTAGTAAATCCATTCTTATATTTATATTTATATTTATATTTATATTTATATTTATATTTATCAGATCCTTAGGCTTAACCCCTGGGTCACTCTACACCTGTCAAGAGCAATAGCTACTAATTTCCCCTTGATTAAGCTTTCAGTTAAAAATTATCGAGTTCAGGGGGTTCTTGAATGATTAGTTCAATTTCATAAACAAGAAATGATGGTTTTTCAATAATCAATGCAATAGAGCCTACCGCAACATCAATCCTATCCACATTTTTATCTAACCCAGCTAGATGAACACAGTGACATCTAGTTTTAACAGCTTCGAAAAGCCATTAAATATCACCAAAATCACACTTTAACACCTCTTTAAACATGGATTTTACTTTTTTAAAGTCATGGAACATTAGATTTTTTAAATGAATAAATTTTGGGTCAGGTCTTGCCTTTTGATCCCACTGTCTTATGGCTGCAATGCCGGATGAGCAGACGAAGTTCTTATCAAAATAAATGCTATTTTCCTTTAGGCTGATTAATTTCATTTATGTTGTTACATCCAAATTATAGCAAAAGTGATTAATCTTTATTTATCTGTAAATACTCGACCACTTGAAACCCTGTTTTGTTTCAGAGCTACCAATCAACAGATGAATTACATTCATTGCATGTAATAAAGCATGCCACGGAGCGAAAGTCATTTGTATTGCCGCAATTAGAGCACTTAAGAGAATTATGCTTTCCATTTAACTTCAGTTGTTCATATAAAGCTGGTGCAATACTTGAGTTAATTTTCATGGGCCGAGGAGTAACAGTATTTTGTTTTTTACTTTTGTATTTTCGTTTTGCTTCTTCCATTTCTTTTTTAAACTGAGACTTTAATAACTGGGTGCGTTCTTTGACCTGGCGAGTTACTATTTCCTTACTACTATCTACATTAAAAAAGTATGGCTTTTTTGATTTCGAATCAAATTTTAACTCTTCGATTTCAATTAATTTATTGCGGTAGACTTTCTCTAAACGAGCTTCATTTAGACCCTCTATATCTTCACAAACATATTCAATATAATGACAATTAAAATGTAGCTTACCAGTTTCATTACTTGCTTCGATAGCTTCACTATCAAATACAAATGCATTCATACCTGAACTGTAGAAAATGTCTTTTTGTGTAAAAGTGTCGTTGTTAAATTCAAGAAACACCCACAATATTGATGCTTTATTGCGTTTGTAAAATTCATCTCGAGCGATAATAACATCTAAGAATGTTGTACTAACTTGTAGCTCAAACACCATGGTCATCCCGCTTGATTTAATTTTTGCTGAGATATCAGGTCGGCGCCAATGCTTAGCAATTCCTGATGAATTTTCATCCTTAAATGTTTTTTCAACCTCTACTGATTCGAAAAGTGGATCCTTCCTTAAAATGGAGGCTAACAATAATTTATTATTTTTGTGTTGAGCCCCCTCCTTCTGGCCATTAAACTTCATGGCTTCAATTTCTTCTTTGCTTAAGTTACTAGTAGTTTTGATTGGGCAATCATCAGAATCTTTCATATGCCGGAAATAAAGAGCTTGATTGAGAGTACCGGCAATAAAAAGGGGCTGTAAGCATGTGGCACATAATAAGATCCCTTTTTTTTGATTTTTAAGGTCCCTTCTTAAAGTAAATAGTGTTTTCTCATCATACTTTGAAAAAAGATCAACGGAACGATATATTTGAAGTGTTTTAGTTGAAAATACCATCTGGATTGTAGACATGTTTATTCCTTCATAGTGTCTGGTTTTACTTATTGCAAATTATTATCTAATCGTTGCCTCGTCGAGTGCATAATCCATTTCCTCAGGTGATTTCTCAAAGAGATTCAAAAAATATTGCTCTCTTCAGTTTGAGCTTCTAAAAGCGTAATGAGCAACTTTTCTTATAGTATATTAATAAGTTAATAGTTTTTAGCATATATTAAAATAGCTATAAACACGGCATCAAAATAAATCTTACCATTAAAACCTTCAAATTGAATAACTGCCTTTTTAGTTATGCTATTTAGAGAGTTTATCTTATGCATTCGCACTATTAAGATTTATTTTCCATTTGTGTAGAAGCCTTATCAATAAATACCTATTGATACTCATTTTTAAGTTAAATCATATAAAAAGCCCCAGAAAATTCTGGGGCTTTAATTTAAAACACTACCTTTTCGGCAGATTAGTTTAATACGATGTTGTTGCTTTCTTCTTGGCCTAATTCCAGCTGCCTGTTCGGCAGTTCATCTAGCAAATTGTGTTGAAGCGCGCGCGCTCTAATTTCCAGCTGCCTATGCGGCAGTTCACTTAACAAAATGGGGCAATGTAAGAGAAGCCGAATTTCCAGCTGCCTATGCGGCAGTTCACTATATATTAGTAAATAATAGATTATATTCCAGTCAGTTAGTATGTGATTAGCTAAATTGCCCTTTATTACCATGCCTTCTAACAAACTGAAAATAAAACCTTTTATTTCATGACTATAAAAAAGGTATTTCAACACCAGATAAATCAGGTACTGTACCTAAAAACTTTTGGTTTGTCGCTAAGCCATAATTACTATAGTCATTACTTTTAACTGATACTGAATTTACTTTTTGAATATGTAATAAAAACGCTTCATTTGAGCTTTTACTGCTCCCTAATGCACTATGAAATGGTTGTATTTCTTTTTCTGGTTCAGGGGTTTTAGGGTTAAACACTTCACCTCTACTGTGCGCTCTTCGCTTAGCTCTTTTAAGCCGCCTTCTTTTTTCACCAACAAAGCATTTAGCAATACTTTGGTTACGCTTAAATCGAACTTCAGGGAGGTTTTCTGGAGCAGCAGTTACTTCACTGACTACAAATAAATTATCGCTAGCCATCATGTTAAAGTATGATTGCTCTGATAACTCAGCTAAAAGGGATTCGTGTTCACTTACAAATGCAATGGTATTTCCCAAACTATTATCAGACCAATTAGGAAAGCTGACTCCAATACCTGTAATATTTCTTGCTGAAATAAAACGATGTAAAATAGAAATACAGCGTCCAGCTAATAAACATTGATCTACATTTAGCGGTAAATATTTAATAGCGAAAAAGTATCGTTCTTGCATTAACTTCTCCCCTTTTGAAATAAACCACCTTTTAACAATACAGCCATTACATAATGAATATCTTTAGATGTTTTATCATCACTTAAATTATGTCTTTTCATATAACGAATATACACCGCAGCTCTAATCACCAACGAATAAAAATCGTTATGTTTTGATGGGTGACGTTGAGATATTAAGCTTTGTTTATCTGCACCGTATTCATGGGTTCTTAATCTTTTATCTGCTTCAATATGCCACCAGTCGTCAATTAGCTGTAATGCGGCACCAATTTTTTCAGCGTGAAAACACGCAGCCTCTTTACCATCAGTACAAGTAACGGTTGAAAGCTGCTTAGATGACTCTCCTTGCTCTACGTTATCTGTAAACCTTTGGCTTGGGTGAATTTCTTGGCAAAAACTTGTTTTTAGAGTTGCTGTTACTTCAATAAACCAATAAACCTTAGGATCACTTAAAGCTTGGCTAAACTCCTTAGTTAACTGATTTAAAACCTCATCATCTTGTGATTGCCAGTTAGAATGCCAGCTTAGTCTTCTTGCATCTTCGATAACATAAGTATTACCTGATGATGTTAAAACCTCTATTTTAGTGCCACCTGTATGCTGATTCCGCCAAAGCCAAGCGCCCATTAAAATATTCATACAATACCTGCGCGCTAATTCATCATAACCATTAGAGTTTTTATATTGAGTTGCGAGCTTTTCGAGCCATTTTTTAACTTTAGGATCTATACACACTCTTGGTTCAACAGCGTTTGCTTCTACCCTTAATGAAAATCGGCAATAAACTTCTTTAATATTTGGTGGGATATAACAGGCATCAATTGTATGAGGATTAGCAAAAGCTAAGTCTTGAGGAGCTGTATTTTTATAGTTACCACTACCATCGTAAGCTTCTGAAAAACTAGATTTTTGCCCTGCTATTTTATTAACTTCAACTTGTAATGGTACAAAATCACTTTCTGGTGTTTTATAAAAAAAGATGGCTTTTCCTGGTGACAGCGAACGAACATAATTAAGCTGCTTACATAACTTCATTTAAATCACTCAAATTTAGCTATTTTCATAAGCATAGCGTCTTTTTCAATATTTAATTGCCAAAATGCTTTATTTAAAAATGACTTAACTCCATTGAGCCTCACTGTTATTGGGCTAATACAATTAACTAACCCTATGGCTGGCTCGGCATAACAATGTAAGTCTGCTATTGCATTCTCTCTATATTTCATTGGCTCTAATGCGACAAAACCTAACGATGCGGGTTTTAACCTTGGATTTAATTTTAATGTATCAGCTAGCTGTTCTAAATTATCAGCAGTCTTATCTGATGGATAAACCCAACAGCCATTACGAGGTAAACGTGATAACTTAGAGAAAAGTTCATTTGAGTCATGATAAATATGACACCATTCTTTATTTTCATATAAAGATGGTGGATGCATACAACCACCTGCAAATTTTGAGGGAAAAGCAGCTTTTATTAATGCTGATTGTAACCTTTCAGGATTATCGATATATACACGTAAAACTAACCCCATTGTCATATCACATTTTTTTGTATCAATAATGCCAGAGCTTTTTACAGTGGAGGGCTTACGTTTTGAAGTTAATATACTTGGTTCAGGTAAGTTTTTACCTGCTACTAAATTATAATTTTGAATAAACCAAGCTGTACCTATCACTGTTAGCTCAGTTCCTAGTATGTTATTTACTTTTCTTTGAAAATTATGACTCCAACCACCTAAAGCACTTAGTGATGGAATGCCTTTAATATAAGGATTGGCTAAAGCATTAGCATCAAACACTCGCAAGTCTGAAAAATACAAATAAACGATTTTCGATTGTGGCGCTTCACAATATTTATCAGATTTACCAATCCAAGTTAATAACCACTTTAACTGTGATTTTAAAGGTGCCATTAAATCAGGATGAAATGCATAGCGTTGCGTATATTTGTTATATTGAAACTGCTCGTTAAGAACCCGACTAAATTCATTTAACAAGCTCTGTAATTCAGAGTGAGTAGCTTTTAAAAATTCGACTTCTAATGTTTGTTGATTAAGTTCATTATTAGAGTTTTCTTTATAATCTAGACGCCATTCAATTAATGGTGTTAACCAGTCGCTTAATTGTTCACGAATCAAACGCAACGCAGCCACACGAGCTTTACGCCTTAACTTATGAGTTATGGCATCACTTTCACCTGAAATCACTTGTAATGCATTTGTGAAAGCTCTACTACGTATTGCTTTATGATTAAAACAGCCACTTTGCTTAAATGATTTTTTCAGCATATTTTCTTTGTAAGTGAATTCATCACTATTAAACACTGTTGGTAAATAGCGCATCACTCTTACATTACCACCTAATGAAGTTGCCAAGTCGCCTACATTAGTAGGTCTTGAATGCTCAACAATTGCCGTTCGTAATTTATGCTCTACAGACAACTGTTGTATTTTAACGAGTAAGTTATGGCTAACTACAGGAGTAACTGCACAATAAGTATCACCAATCAGGAGCATTAATTGATTTGAGAATTGACTCACTTCATCAGGGAAGTCGACATTAGGTAAAGAATCAGTAAGTTGCTGGCACAATAATTTTAATCGTTTTTTAGTTAAACCTAACTTAACAAGGCAATCCATCCAACACAGCTCTTTTTTGATCAGTAATCTTGCTAAATTTGTTGGTTTGTTTTGCCAAATAAAACCTGCACTAAATAGTTTTGCATGATTCACTTCAGCACTGTTATGCGACCAACCTAGTAATGTAGGTTCACTTTCACTGGTGATCACTCCCCTATAATAATCCAACTTAGGCGCAATAATGCGTTGATGGCTTACCCTGATCTCAGGATACTTTAAATTATGAGTATGAAACCACTGAACTTCATTAACACATTTATCAAATAAAACCGTATTTTTTAATAATTCAGTTGCTGTATCTGGGTTTGTTAAATCACTAATTTCGGATTTTTTAAAAGTAAGATTTAATAAAATAATAACTGTACTTAATTCATTACCATCAACACCAATATCTTTGGAGTAAGGTGCAAACGCACGCCTAATTTTATGCTGCTTGTCTTTAAAGTCTTTATTATCTAACAAAGTATTTAAATGCATAGAGTCACCATGCCGACACATATTTATTTTGCCCGTCACGTTGAGACTGCATTTTTGCAATTCTTAACTCAATGACTTGCCTTAAATAAAAAGCGGGTTGATAAGCTGGTAATTTAACGTGTAGCTTTAAGTTACTTGCTAGCTTTAAATAACCCTCTTGATATAAGCGATACACTTGCTCTGTGCTAGTACACAGTAAAACGGCTGCCTCATTAATATTTAATAATAAATCGGCCATATTAGGCTCTTTCGATTTTGGATTATTACCTACCAAATTTACAAAATATTCAATTATCGCTTTTAGAATTAAGTTTTTATTAAGCTCAGCCGTTGGTAAATAAGCACTATCATTTAGCAATGCCCCAAACACATCTTCGAAAGAGGAGTGATTTAGTAATTTAGTTTGTTTTAAATATCCATTTTCAACTTGTTGATTGAGCTCTAAATATAAAACATCAGGCCATTTTTCAAAATACTCAAAGCAATCTGTCATTACCAAATTTTGATTTTTAACTAGCTTGCAATAACGTTCATAAAACCAAAGCAGTGCACCATATCGAAACGATAAATTACTGGAATTAAAAAAGTGGTTAGTACTATCAATTTGCTGCCCAACAATAAACCTACTTAAATTAACAGTTTCTCTTCTGGTGTCTGATAGTGAAGCCTCTCTAAAATCAAAACCACATTCACAGTACGATATTTTTTCACTCTGCATATAGTTAATTACTGCATTACAACTAGGGCAATTTTTTAGTAAATCACAACTATGAATATGGCAGGCGTTATAATGTTTTAAATGCCAGAACTGGCGTATATAGGTTTGATCTTTAATACATTGAGGACAAATCGGAATACCTGCTACACGTAAAAAACTACGAGGTATATCTATATCACTTCTAAAAACCGCAGTTTTACCCGCAAACCTTATCGAAGAATGCATTAAAGCTAATTGCGTTAATGTTGAGATTTCAAGCCCAGCTAACTTTTCAACCAATGTTAAAGCACGAACCCTAAAACTACTCGTTTGATGTGCATGATAAACATTAACTAAATGCAATTCTTTAGGAAATGCTCCCGCAGCTTCATGATCATGTTCATATAACCATTGCCATAGTGCATCACTTAGCTCTTGATATGATTCAAAGAAATTGGCATCAGATAAACGTAAAAGGTAACTCTCTAACGATTCATCTGAAAAAGGGCTTGGACGTATTAATAATTGCATTAACAACCTAAACTAAGAAACTCTTAGTTTAGGTTTAGGACATGTTTAATTTATTTTCCAGTTTAAAGTGATTAGCTAGATGACTTAAATAAACCTTAGGATAATTAAAGCTCTCTTTATTCTGTCATCTATATATTCTGAATGACAACTTTCCCGATATTTTGGCCATAGCCAAGTAACAAATTCATACCAAAAATGGGTTACCTTTTTATCCAACAATTAAGAAAATTCATAAATTTAAATATAGAACACTGAAGCATTAATCATGATTATGGCTACTAACCTGAGCATGTGGTGGTTGATTATTTAGATATTAATCAGTTGGTTATTCAGTATATTTCAACTACCTTTTTTAGTTGAGGCAGAGTACTATACAACCTAAATAAAAAAGATACTAATTGTGAGACTGCATGCATATCACCAAGTTAAATCTAATTAATTACCGTAACTTCAAGAACGTTAAGCTTCATTTTAATAAAGGTATTAACACTGTAATTGGTGAGAATGCATCAGGTAAGACTAACTTATTTCGGGCAATGAGATTGTTGCTTGATAACTCAATGCCACGCTCTTCGACAAAATTATCAGAAGGTGATTTCTGTAGATCGTTAGGTCCTTGGCAAGGTCACTGGATTATTATAAGTTGTGAATTTAGTGATATTTCTAATGATGAAGCTAGTCAATCCCTGTTTCTCCACGGTAACGGAAATATAGAGGATGAAGAAGAGGTAGTAACCAAAGCAACTTATAACCTCATATTCAGACCTAAAGCCCATATACGCCAAGCTCTTTCAATACTTCTAGCTGGTGATAGTACAGCGCTAGAAGAGTATTTAAGCGATGTCTCGATAGAAGACTATGAAACTGTATTAACTGGAAAAAGCACAGCAAATTTTGCTGACCCAGAGATATATAAATCTATTGTTGGTGACTTTGATGCTGTTGTTTTTCCAAATGAATTAAACAATCCAGATGTTGGTGTACGTTTACCATATATCCTTAATATGCCTAATGAGGTTTCATTTACCTTCATTAAAGCATTGAGAGATGTGGTTTCAGATTTCCACAATAATAGAACCAATCCCCTGTTAACACTGCTAAAAAATAAGTCAGGTGAAATTTCCCAAGAGGACTTTCAACCAATAGCTGAGTTGATCGGAACATTAAATGAAAATATTGAAGGTTTGTCTGACGTTTGTGATGTTAGAGATGACATCACATCGACGGTAGGTGACACTGTTGGGGATACCTACTCACCAAAATCTATTTCTATCCGCTCAAGCCTAACTGATGATTCAGACCAGTTATTCCAATCATTAAAGCTTTTTGTCGCGGAGTCAAATGATGAGCATGAAGGTGCTATTCATGAAATGAGCTTAGGTGGTGCTAATCTTTTATACCTTACTTTGAAACTTTTAGAGTTCAAGTATCAAAGAGCTAATCAATCTATCGCTAACTTCTTGTTGATAGAAGAGCCTGAAGCTCATATCCATACACATATACAAAAGTCATTATTTGATAACATCAACTACGATAACACTCAGATCATTTACTCAACTCATTCATCCCATATTTCTGAAGTAAGTAATATAAAAAACATGAACATTATCGGTATTGTGGATGGTAATTGTGATGTGTTTCAGCCTGCTGCAGGGCTTAGTGATCAACAATCTGGATTTGTTCAACGTTATTTAGATGCAATTCGCAGCAACCTACTATTTGCGCGAAGTGTCATTTTAGTTGAAGGGGATGCAGAAGAAATCCTAATTCCTGTCCTGTTTAAAAAAACTACAGGTCTAAGTTTAGATGAAATGGGGATTAGTCTTGTTAATATAAGAAGTACAGGATTTGAAAATATCGCAATGCTCTTTAGTGATGAACGCATTAAGAAGCGTTGTAGTATTATCACTGATCTCGATGACACGTTTTTTGATACGACAATCCTAGATGCAGATAGTGATTCTTTAAAGAAAAAAAAGAAAAAAGCTCAAGGCTCTAAAGAATCAGGACAAAACCGAGAACTGGCGCTTGATAGATTCTGTACAGACAACCAATGGTTAAAGCCTTTTTACGCAGATCATACCTTTGAAGTTGATTTCATTAAATCCTCAAATAGTTCATACCTAAAGAAGATAGTTAATGATGTTTACGTTGATTCTACTACAAAAATTACAGCTAAAGATGAACTATCTAACGCAGACATAGCTATATCTGGGGTGAGAGCATTAACAATGGCAAATCATCAAGGTAAGGGCTGGTTTGCTATTACTCTTGGCAAGGCTATTAACTTTAAAGTAGTAATTCCAGAGTACATATTTGAAGCAATCAAATTTGCGCATGGTGAATTTAAGCCCGAACTAGTTTTTAAGATACTATCCCATCGATATGAAACAATAGTTGCGCATGTTGCTGAAGGTACAACAAAGATGAGAGCAGCTGAAGCAGCGGGTAATTTAGTTCTCAAAACAAAGTGGGAAACATATCTAGCACCTTATGAAGCGGGAATTAATGTATTTGCATCTAAGTGGGATGCATTTGACTTAATAATAGATGATATAGATGACATTAAATCTGAATTTATTGCTGACTTCCCGACAGAAAACAATCACTTCTTAAAAGGGATTTAGTGATGTTTGTATGGGATAAAGATGATCTAAATGATGAGCAAGTCGATGCGATTCTTCAACCTGGTAACGTATTCCTTGAAGCATGCCCTGGTAGTGGTAAAACACGAACATTAACGTACAAAATTGCTCTTGAATTGTCGAGTTTGACCGATTCGAAAAAATGGATCGTAGCAATTACATATACTAATCGAGCGGCTGATGAGATTCGTGAAAGAATTGAATTATTGGGGGTTGATACCTCTCAACTATGGATAGGGACTATTCATGCTTTTTGCTTAGAGTGGATTATAAAGCCTTATGGTATTTACCATGACAAGCTTAAAAATGGGTTCAAGGTTATTAATTCATATGACAGTGAAGACCTTATAACCGATATTTGTCTTGGATTACGCCCTCAACGCATTAGCTACTATCAATGTACTCACTATTACACACCTAAAGGTATTCTCTTTATGGGGGCGGGTGGGAGTTTAGCTACCAGTGTTTTAGAAACTTATCATCAGCACCTAGACGAGAATCATCAAATCGACTTTGAACAGATATTGTATTTTTCTTATGAACTATTGAGTAATAAGGTGGCTATATCAAAGATATTATCGAATCTATTTGCTTTCGTTTTTATAGACGAGTATCAAGATACTAAAGAGATTCAATACTCAATTGTAGCAAGCATAATGAAAGCTAATCCGAGTAAAGTGAAAACATTTATAGTTGGTGATCCGAATCAAGCTATATATACGTCATTAGGTGGTTATGCTATATCCCATACGGAACTTGAATCTATAACTGAAGCTCCGTTTACCAAGATGTCCTTGGACAAAAATTACAGAAGCTCCCGAAAAATTATAGAGTACTATCGAAACTACAATATTAGCCCGACTACAACTAGCGCAGAAGGTAATGATAAAGACTACCAGAGCACGATAACTTATGATCAAGTCACTCACAAAGATGATTTAGTTGAACAGGTTAGCTCATATATTGAGCATAACATCGATAACTGTGGAATTCCTGAGAATGATATTTGTGTTATCGCACCTTGGTGGACACACTTAGCCGCATTGACTAGGAACCTTGTTCAACGCTTGCCTCAATATAGTTTTGATGGGCCAGGTTTAGTACCGTTCTCTAGAGACCTTGAGAATTTTTGGTACAAGCTTACGAGAATCATCCTCACTGAGCCTTCTCCTAGAATGTATGTTAAACGTCTAAGATGGGCATCGGAAATACTATATGATTTAGAGATAGCAATGGTCGATGTTGACCCTTTCACCTCGAAAGGTCTCCTTAAATTCATTAACTCTATTTCAATTGATGAGGAGGATGGAATTGCTTATCTTCGTTCCTTCTTCCAAGAGCTGTTCGAAAGCTTAGGGGTCGATTATTCGCTTTACCCTATGCTCCAAGAACACTATGATTCCTTCTTTAGCAGTACCGAAGATCGAATAAGCAGACTCCGCAGAGAGAGTGAGGAGTTTTCAACTGATATTGAGTCATTTCGCCGAGCATTTAAACCTAGAAGTGGGATAAAAGTGTCAACAATACATGGGGTGAAAGGTGGTGAGTATGATGCTGTTATATCGTTTGGCCTTCTTGAAGGGCTAGTACCAAACTTTAATGACTCTTCAGAAGAAAGTGCTAAGAAGCTTCTTTACGTTATAGCCTCTAGGGCTAGGAAAAACCTACATTTGATCTCAGAAAGAGGGAGAATGCAAGGCTTTAGCCCAAATCAAACAGAACGTACTTCCACAGAGGTTCTTCAACGCGTACGATATGGATATGATTATTTAGACTAGCAATACAAAACCTTAAATCCATTGGTACTTAACGAAATTATCTAGCCTGCTTTTTTTAAATGTGTATAGGCGAGCAAGAACGAAGATTCTAGCTCGCTTCAGTCCATTAATAAGTTAGAGGTATCGTCTACTATAAGGCTCTTAGCTAGCGGCCATATTTTGAAGCAACAACTTTTTTTGGTCTTTGACTAGTTTCACATAGTTAAATTAATACTTTTGAGTAATCTTTTCCGCTCAGTTCCTTCCAACTTAGCAACAGCGCAAATCACTTCAGCTAATAAATCATCATCGCAATAAAAATATGCTACAGGTACATTTAATTCTTTCGCTATGCGCTGCATAGTTAAGTAATCAGGAGCATGCTTTCCTTTTTCATATTGGTTCATACGAGCGCTAGCAGTATTAGGCTCCATACCTAAAGCAATGCCAAGTTGTTGTTGCGTAAAACCTGCTGCTTTGCGTGCTGTTTTAAGACGAAGTGGCGTTGGATTATCCATTTAAGACATTGCACCGTAACTATATTTTTTTATAGCTAAGATTCTCTTAGTCTCAAGGGGATAAGTGTACTAAGGTATCCTTAGTTTTAGGGGGTATGACCCATATTACTGAAATAAACTTAAGTTCTGTGACCTAAACTATTGTCAGAAAAAATAAAGTTTGATCATTTATATTAATAATTGATTATTTTTTTAATAAAGAAGAATGTTGGGTAGCAAGCGATGTCTGATGTAATTTGATAGTTTTGTTCGCATAAAGTTAATGTCCCTTAAGAGCGAAAAACAGACGGTCGCTCTAACTCATTTTTGGGCAAAAGTAAGCTAGAGTCGTTACTTTAGTTTTTAGATTTGGATTAGGAAATATATGGCTAAATATCTAAAAGGAAAAAATCGGCCAGTA